>DATKTL010000022.1:0-8143 GCA_035531095.1 Minisyncoccota bacterium
TCACGCTCCTCGCGCCGGGCATGACCGAAGAGCAGGCGCTCTCGCTCGCCGCCGCGCTCGAATTCCATTCCATACATCCGCTCGCTCGCGCCGTCGTCGCGGCCGCGCACGCCAAGAACTTCTCCCCCGCGCCGGCGCAGGACGTGAGCGAAGTCATCGGCAAAGGCATCGCCGGCACCGTCGGCGGGCGCTACATCGTCGTGGAGCAGGCGCCGGAGAAAGATCATCGCGAGGGCGGCATCTCGCTCCTCCTGAGCGAAGACGGCGCTCCCGCGGCCGTGCTCCATTTCGCTGACGTGTTGAAAGACAATGCGAAGAAACTACTCACTGACCTCGCCGAGGAAGGCTTCAGAGTCGCGGTCCTCACTGGCGACCGCGCCGAGCACGCGAAAGCCATCTTCGCCGGACTCGCGCTCGACATTTGCGCCGACTGCACGCCCGAGGAGAAATACCGCATCGTCGAGGAAGCTCGCGCCCGCGGCGAAGTGGTCGCGATGGTGGGCGACGGGCTGAACGACGCGCCCGCTCTCGCGAAAGCCGATGTCGGCATCGTGTTCTCCGGCACCGAGAACAGCGCTTCGATCGACGCTGCCGACGTCGCCATCCTCGGCCACGATGTGGTGCTCATTCGCGAGCTCTTCGACCTCGCCCACCGCTCGGTGAGGATCGCGAGCCAGAGCGTCTCTGCCGGCATCGGTCTCTCGACTATCGGCATGCTCATCGCCGCCGCGGGCTTCATCGTGCCGGTCGAAGGCGCGATCATCCAGGAAGGCATCGATGTGGCGGTCATCGTGAACGCGCTCCGCGCGGCGTTGCGCCCGCGGATTTAAATAAAAAAACGACCGCGCAAGCGCGGCCGATAACTGAAGCGTGTCGGGACTGTTACATTGAGACGACGCGTCCTGAGAGCTCTTCGTGAGACAGCTCCCGTATGTAGAGCTGATGATACGGATCGCTGTTGTCGGGAGCCAATACGACGACGACGATATTTCCTTCTTCGTCTTCGAATTGACCGAGCGTCCCTTCCTCTCGATGGCGGTTGATGAACCGTTGTGCGCCGGCGACGCCGGCGCCGCTGCTCGGCCCCGGACGGACCGGTAGCACATCCCAGAGAAACCGACTCCATAGGAATGACTCGTGACCCCAGACCTCCTCGAAATCGGAAGGGGCGAAGACGTCCCTCCAACCCGTGTAGACATCGCGTTCGATACGCGCGAATGTCCGCACCGCCGGGACTTCTTCACTCGGAGCGCACACGACCGGGACGACCTTCGTCCCGAGCCCGTGCTCCTTCACGTACTTATGAACTCCAAGACAGGTCCCGACCGTACCGGTACCTGCGACAAAGACCGCTGCTCTGGTCTGTTTGAATACCTGCGGGGCAAGATGCAGGTAGTGACTTTCTGCGTTCCAGTCTCCGCGATATTGATCCAGGTTATGCCACCCTTCCTGCGACCCGAGACGGCGCGCGCACTCGACGGTCGTCTCCTTCTTGTCGTAGTGAAGACGGATTTCAGCGTGGCCGAGCGCCCGGATCGCGGCGATCTTGTCCTCGGGCATGTCGCCCGGCATGATCAACACCAGCTGGATGCCGAGCGAATTGCAGAGGTCGTCCAAGGCGCGCGCGGTGTTGCCGCTCGACGCCTCGACGAGAATCGTTTCTTTGGTGACAGAGCCGTCGCGAATCGCCTGGTAGAGCCCATGACGAGCCATCGAAGCCTTATGAAAAGGCTTCCTGCCTTGGATGGTCGCCACCTTCACGATTACGCCGTCGCCGAAGGACGGCAGCGTGAGCGAATCGGGGAGTCGGTACACCGCGACGAATGGACTGTCGGGATCAGTCAGGTCCCAGATGGGGTTGCGTAGCAAAGGATTCATGATGATTCTCCTTGAAAGGGTTTGCGCTCTTTCTTCGAAAGAGCTCCTGCCCCGAGCATACGCCGCGTAACGGCCTTTGCAAGCGGACAAAAAAGGCCGATACCGCGCGCGTTTGGTGCCGGAAAAGATACGCACAGGTGCCCATCAGCGATACCGGTACGCACGGCAACGGGTGGTATGGTGAGAGTAAGCGCCCATGAGTATTCCTTTCTTCGTAAATATACTCGCGTTGCTCTTTTCCCTATTCGTCATAGGGGCAGTTCTTGGCGCCGTCTTCTCGCAGCCTTTCCGAGAGAGAATCGCTGCCCTCCTCCACCTGGAGCATCTTGTGCTCGGGAGATCCGCCCGGAACCCGATCCTCCGGCCCGGGGCGAGCCCTTGGACCGCCGAAGCGGTCATGAACCCGGCAGCACTGGTGCTCGGCGGGAAGACGCATCTCATCTTCCGCGCCGTCGGCGCCGACGGCGTCTCGCGACTCGGCTACGCGTCGAGCGAGGACGGCATCACCTTCCATAAGCAACTTTCCTACCCGGCCTACATCGCCCGAAATCCGCGGTCGATCGCCCCGCAGCTGCGCCGCTATTCGCCCGTCCTCTATCCTTCCGGCGGCAGCTGGGGCGGTTCCGAAGACCCGCGCATGGTGCTCATCGATGATCGCGTATATGTGACGTTCAACATGTTCGACGGATGGGATTTCATACGGGTCGCCGCCATCTCCATCTCCAAAGACGATTTCATCAATGAGCGATTCTGGAAATGGGAGGGGCCGTACATCCTCTCGCGCCCGGGAGAGATACAGAAGAACTGGGTACTCTTCCCTGAAAAGATACACGGCAAATTCGCTATCCTTCACAGCATCGCGCCGAAGATCGAGATAGCCTACCGCGACTCGATCGAGGACATCGGCACGACCGAACCGCTCATCAAGAGCTGGGTCGGCGCCCGGAACGACCTCCCTCTGCGCGAAGGCGCATGGGACAGCCGCATCCGCAGCGCCGGACCGCCGCCGGTGAAGACCGATCGCGGATGGCTGCTGTTCTACCATGCGAACGAAGCCGGCGACCCCGGCCGCTATAAGCTCGGGGCGATGCTGCTCGATCTCGATGATCCGACGAAGATCCTCCATCGCGCCGTTACGCCTGTCCTCTCACCCGACGCTCTCTATGAGAATGAGGGGAAACCGGGCATCATCTATGCCTGCGGCGCCGTCGTCCGGGACGGCGAGCTCTTCGTCTACTATGGCGGCGCCGACAAGGTCGTCTGCGTCGCGACGACTCCGCTCGACGCCTTCCTTGACGCGCTCATGAAGGATGAGGGTATGCCGCTCGGGACGAGACTGAAGAAAAAATCCTGATATGTTCATCATCCGTCGAGAATCTCATAACCCCATCCTCTCGCCGCGGCGCGAACGCCCGTGGGAAGCGCTGGCTACGTACAACCCCTCGGTCGTCCGCACCGACGACGGCGTGTACCTCTACTATCGCGCCTTCGGTTCGTCGAGCGTCCTCCAGACGCCGGCCGCCGGGCTCTCGACCATCGGACTGGCCTTCTCCGAGGACGGCGTGCACTTCCACTCGCGGCGGCAGGTGCTCGTGCCGCAGGAATCCTGGGACGCGTTCGGCTGCGAGGACCCGCGCGTGACCCTCTTCGAGGGGCGCTGGTACTGTTTCTATACGGCGCTCGGCGGCTATCCGTTCGGCCCCGACAATATAAAGGTCGCCCTCGCCGTCGGCGACCGGCCAGACACGTTCACCGAGCGGCACCTCATCACGCCGTTCAACGCCAAAGCCGCGACGCTCTTCCCCGAGCGCATCGACGGCGACATCGTGATGCTGCTCACCGCGCATACCGACTGGACCGCCGAATATCCGCGGCCGACGATCGCGCTCGCGCGCGCGAAGCGCATGGAGGATTTCTTCGACCCTGAGTATTGGCGGCGCTGGCATGATGACCTCGCCAGCCATGCGCTCCCCGAGCTGCGACGCGTCGACGATGACCATATCGAGGTCGGCGCCTCCCCGCTCCCGACCGAGAAGGGATGGCTGCTCATCTATTCCTATATCCAGGATTATTATAATGATCAGAAACGCATCTTCTCGGTCGAGGCGGCGCTCCTCGACCGCGCCGATCCGCAGAAGCTCGTCTCGCGCACGGAGTCCATCATCATCCCGCAGGAATTCTACGAAGAGTACGGTCTCGTCCCGCACATCGTCTTCCCGACGAGCGCGACCCTGAGCAGCGACGGCGTCGACCTCGACATCTGGTACGGCGGCGCCGACACGGTCTGCGCGAAGGCGAGCGTCGAGCTCGATGATCTCCTGCGCGCGCTCGACCCCGAGGAGCCCGCGCGCACGTTCGACCGCGCGGCGCAGAATCCCATCCTCACCGCCCGAGGCGACGGATTCGAATCGCGCAGCGTCTTCAATGCCGCTTCCGTCGATATCGACGGCTCAGTCTACATCCTCTACCGCGCGATGGATGCGGCAAACACTTCGACCATCGGCCTCGCGATCTCTCAAGACGGTATCGCTATTACCGAGCGCCTCGATAAACCTGTCTATGTCCCGCGCGCCGAATTCGAGCTGAAGCGCGGGAGCCCGACCGGAAATTCCGGCTGCGAGGACCCGCGCATCGTGCGCATCGGCGACATGCTCCACATGACCTATACCGCCTACGACGGCGTGAACGCTCCCGCCGGAGCGGTCTCATCGATCAGTGTCGAGGATTTCCTCGCTCGACGATGGGAACGATGGAGCCTGCCACTCATCCTCACACCCCCCGGCTACGACGATAAGGACCTCGCCCTCCTCCCCGAGAAGATCGACGGGAACTACCTGCTCTACCACCGCATCAATAACCAGATCTGCGCCGACCTCCTGCCTGAGCTCGATTCCGGTAAACGCGTGAGCCGCTGCATCGAGATCATGGCGCCGCGGCGCGGCATGTGGGACGGAGCGAAGGTCGGGAGCGCGGCGCCGCCGATACGCGTCGGCGAGAATTGGCTCATGATCTACCATGGCGTCTCGCGCCACGCGACCTACCGCCTCGGCGCTGCGCTCCTCGACCCTACCGGCACGATAGTTCTCACCCGCACGGCCGATCCGATCTTCGAGCCGCTCGAACCCTATGAGAGGGAGGGCGAGATACGGAACGTCGTCTTTTCGTGCGGCACCGTCGTGCGCGGCGATACGCTCTTCCTCTACTACGGCGCCGCCGACAAGGTGCTCGGCGTCGCCACCGCGTCACTTTTCCACATCATCGAAGCGTTATCATAATCACATGCCCCACGCGCTTATTTTCGACCTCGACGGCACGCTTGCGGAAAGCAAATCGCCGATGACCGCAGAGATGGGCGCGGTGCTCGCGCGCCTGATGCTCGCGATGCCGGTCGCCGTCATGTCCGGCGGTTCCTACGCGCAATTCCAGAAGCAGATGCTCGGCGGTATGCCCGCGAACGCCGATCTCAAGAACTTGTACCTTTTCCCCACGAGCGCCGCACAGTGCTACACCTGGAAAGACGGCTCGTGGCAGCTCCTCTACAGCAATCCCTTCACGCCCGAGGAGAAATCGCTCGTGCTCCGAGCGCTCTCGGAGTCGCTTCACGAGACCGGTCTCGACGTACCGCCGCCGCAGCTCTGGGGCGAGCAGACCGAGGATCGCGGCGCACAGATCACCTGGTCGGCGCTCGGCCAAGAAGCGCCGATCGCAGAGAAGAAAGCCTGGGACCCCGACCGCAAGAAGCGTGAACCGCTCCAGGCGGCGCTCCTCGCACGACTCCCCGGATTCTCGGTACGGGTCAACGCGACGAACTCGATCGACATCACGCGTGCGGGTATGACGAAAGCGTACGGCGTACGGAAATTCTCCGAGATGCTCGGCCTGCCGATACCCGATATGCTGTATGTCGGCGACGCGCTCTTCCCGGGCGGCAACGATGAGATCGTGAAGGAAGCCGGTGTCCCGACCCGGCAAGTCACCGGCCCCGCCGAGACTGCGCGCGCGATCGAGGAGATCCTTTCGGGAGCCTAGCGCATGAGACGCACGAGGCGGATCGTCTCGAAGGAGTGACGACCGCCGAGCGCATGGAAGACGGGCGAGAGCTTGTCGCTCGTGCTCGTCCCGAGCGCCTCATGTATCTCGTCGATAACGTCGAGCGGCACCAGGTGCGCGAAGTCGGTGCGGACGAGCTTCCCTATCTCGGCGAGCTCCTCGAGGTGATGCACGATGGTCGACGGCACGAGCCCGCGCGCTTTCGCGACCTCACTGAGCGACTTCCCGTCGCGTGCCGCCTGGAGCGTCTCAGCGAGCCGGCCCGGCAATCCCGCTCCTGCTTTTTTCTTGCTATTCGCTATTCGCTCTTTGCTATTCGCTCCTTCTTCCATCCATGCGCCGCCCATCGCTTTGACGAACTTCTTCTGCATAGAAACCCTCTCCTCTTCCGGCATCGCCGCGAACGCCTCGCGTGCCGCTTCTGACGCTTCGCGCAGATTAGTGTCTTTCTCCAATATGTCGGGGTGCACCTCGAGCGCGCGCTCGTTGAGACCGGTGAGGTAGACGCCCGCGAGCCGCCTCACGCGCGAGAGCGCGACATACCCCTGCCCGTATTCGAACGCCTTTGAGAGATCGATGATCGCCGCGTCCATGCTCATGCCCTGGCTCTTGTGCACGGTCATCGCGTAGGCGAGCCGCAGCGGAAACTGGCTTATGCTCGCCTTCACCTTGCCCTGCTCTTCGAGCTGCCACTCCATCGGCTCGGTCGTGATGCGCCTCCCGTCCTTATTCTCCACGATCGGCGAACCGTCAGCATCCCAGTCGACGACGATGCCGAGCGTGCCGTTCACGAACTTCCCTTGCGGCGAATTCTTGGTGAACATAACCGCCGCGCCCTTCTTGAGCTCGAGCGTCTCGGGCGAGAGGCAGCCGCGGATGAGGCCGTCGACGAGATTGTCCTTGCCGTTCGAGCTCATGCGGAACGTCATCGCTTTCCCCGGCAGCTTCTCGAGCTCCGCGGCATTGATGCGATCCACGTCGGCATTATGCGAGAAAAGTTTCGGTGCGTCCGCCGGGAGCTCCGAGGGGTCGACGTGGCGCGCCATGAGGCTCTCGTGGTGGAGCGTCTCCACGCTCCCGCTGCGTATCGCCGAGAGCACGTCGAGGAACTCGGCATCGTCCTGCCGGTACTGCTCGGTGAGGTAGCACGTGATGAGGTTCAGATCGCGCCAGACCGGGGATGCGAATGCGAACACGACCTCGCGACTGCGCGAGATCGGCGGCAACTGGAAGAAGTCGCCCACGAGGACGACGGTGAGTCCGCCGAACGGCTGATCGATGCGGCGCACCTCGCGGCAGACGGCGTCCGCCATCTCGAAGGTCGTCGCCGAGAGCATGGAAATCTCTTCGATGATGAGCACTTTCGCTTTCTGGATGCGCTTCGCGACATGCTCCTTGCTCGCGATGCGGTCGACATCCGCCTTCGAGAGCGACTCCGCGATGCCGATGCCGCTCCATGAGTGGAGAGTCATGCCGCCCACGTGCGTCGCTGCGATGCCGGTCGCCGCCGTGATGGACGGCTCGATGCCGGAGGCGCGCAGCCAATCGACGAATTCGTTTATCGTATGCGTCTTGCCGCTCCCCGGCTCGCCGGTGAGGAAGACGTTCGCGCCCGTCTTGAGTATGGTCAGCGCCTCGGCTTGGGTCATAGAGACACTATACCCTAGCGCCCCCGGCTAATCCTTCACGCACGTACCGCCGGTGTCCGGCCGGCTCGGTTGGAGCTGGCAATGGTACCCGCTCGCGCAGGTCGGCGCGTTCCGGATGAAGCCGCCGCAATGCGCGCCGGCCTCGCATGCCTGCCCGCTCGGTGCCGGCGTCTCGACGAGCGCCGTCTCCACAGCCGCCTTCTCCCACAAGATGCCGAGATTGAATGCGATGAGAAACGTCGCGAGGAACACGATGACCGCCGCAAGCTTCGAATACCACGTCACTTTATTCCATTCTATTTTCATATAGCGGAAGTATAGCAAATCAGCTTCGTTCCGAGACGAGCTTCAGGCGGCGAGTCGCGAAGACGGACGCGATATATGCGCTGATGAAGAACAGCATGCCGGTGAAGCACGGGGTCTGGAGCGGCGAGACTCCGGGGGTGCAGATGAACGCGCTGGTACTCGGGCCGAAAAGCTTGTAGTACTCCACGGCTTCATAGGCGACGACCGACGCCGCGAAGGCGACGCAGAAGAGGAGGAAGTTCCGCAACCGACGCTCGCTC
>DATKTL010000023.1:0-4776 GCA_035531095.1 Minisyncoccota bacterium
GCGCGCGTCTCGTGAAGGAGGGTCATGAGGTCATCTCCCTTGATAACTACTTCACCGGGAGCCGCGAGAACCATGTCCCCGGCGTCGACTATCGCGAGGGGCATACCAAGGACATCGGGAAGCACATTCCCGAGGCACCTGACCTCATCTACCACCTGGGCGAATATTCCCGCGTGGAACAAAGTCTTTTGGAACCGGAGACGGTATACGATCTCAACGTATTGGGCACGAAGGGTGTGCTTGATTTCTGGAGAAAATGCGGCTGTAAATTAGTGTACGCAGGTTCTTCTACTAAATTTGGTGACGGGGGACTTACCCGTAGCACGACACCTTATGCTTCGACCAAAGCCGCTAACTCTGAATTGGTAAAGAAGATAGGGGATGATAACGGTTTACCGTATGCGATCACCTATTTTTATAACGTCTATGGTCCCGGCGAACGGTCGGATGTGTACGGGACAGTCATTGAGATGTTTAAACAAATGTATCTGCGCGGGACGCCGATCGCGGTCGTTGCACCGGGAACACAGGAGCGTAATTTTACTCACGTCGGCGATATCGTCGACGGATTGATTCTGGTCGGGAATGAAGGACAGAGCGATGAATACGGTGTGGGAAACGAGAAGAGTTTTACGATACTTGAAGTTGCCCGAATGTTCGGGGGAGAGATCGTTATGCTCCCTGAACGTATCGGTAATCGTATGCAATCGTCTCTTGATACGACGAAAATCAGCGCACTCGGTTGGAAGGCGAAACGCACGCTCGAGGGATACATCAAAGATTTTATCGCCGCTTATCCGCGCGGGAAGGCGTGTGAAAAGCGCGTCCTCGTGTTTTCAACCACGTTCTACCCGACAGTCGGTCCTGCAGAAGAAGCTCTCATTGATCTTATGCGCAAGATGCCAGAGGTTCAGTTTGATATCGTGACAACCGCGTTTTCTCCCGACGCGGAGCACTCAGGGTCGCCGGTAAACAATGCCCACATATATCGCATCGGGTTTGGCCGGGCGAGCGACAAATACTTGCTCCCGGTGCTTGGGTATAGAGTCGCGCGTTCTCTGCAGAAGGAACATTCGTATCTTTTTGCGTGGTCGCTCATGGCGAGTTATGCCGCCCTTGTCGGCATCTTCCTCAAGCGAGCGACGAGACTACCGCTTCTGGTGACGCTCGCCGATCAGGATCTCAAGAACATTTCTCCGTTCGTCCGCTTTGTCCTCAAGCACATATTATCGGGCGCTGACCAAGTGTATGGCGCGAGTGTCTCGCAAGAAAGGCATGCGGTAGAGCTCGTACCTGAAAAACCTCTCCATAATTCGATAGGCGAGGGAGACGCCTTCGCGAATCAGCTGCGCTTCGCCTATGCGGAGATCCTCCTCAGTCGACGAGTGTCGTCTTTGCCGCTATGAGGAAAATACTTATCTTTTCACTCGCATACTTCCCGAAGCATGTCGGAGGTGCGGAGGTCGCGATAAAAGAGAAGACAGATCGCATGCCTGATAGCGAGTTCCACATGATAACGCTCCGATATGACTCGTCTCTTCCTAAAGTCGAGAAGATCGGGAATGTTCTCGTGCATCGCATAGGATTCTCGCGCCCGGATCCGAGCATGGGCGATCTCAAGAGATTTCCGCTTCATCTTAATAAATACTGGTTTCAATTTGCCGCTGCATATAAAGCGATCTCGCTTTACCGGGAATATCGCTACGATGCCATCTGGGCGATGATGGCGCATTCGTGCGGGGTTCCGGCAGCGCTTTTCAAGATTGCGTACCCGAAAGTACCTTATATCCTTGAGCTGCAGGAAGGTGATCCTCCCGAATATATCGAACGGCTGATGCGTCCCTTATGGCCGCTTTTCTCGCGGGCGTTCACTACTGCCGATATGGTGTCGGTTATTTCGAATTTCCTCGGTGACTGGGCGCGTCGTCGAGGGTTCAAAGGGGAAGTGGTACTCATACCGAATGCGGTCAATGCGCAGCATTTCACGCAGGACTATTCACGCGACGAACTTTCAGCAGCGCGAGAGAAGCTCGGGAAGCGTGCGGGGGATATCTACGTCGTCACGACCTCGCGGCTTGTGCACAAAAACGCTGTCGACGATGTGATCCGTGCGATTGCGCTTTTGCCTGAGCATATTCACTTCTTGATCTACGGCATCGGTCCCGATGAAGCGATGCTCCGGAAGCTCGCAGATGACCTCGGGGTTGCATCCCGGACTCATTTCGCAGGCCAAATAGGGCATGCTGAAATGCCGTTGGCGCTCAAAGCGTGCGATATATTCACCCGGCCTTCCCGTTCGGAAGGCATGGGTAATTCCTTCATCGAGGCGATGGCGGCGGGGCTGCCGGTCATCGCGACGCAGGAGGGCGGCATCGCGGACTTCCTCGCAGACAGCGTGCGGAACCCCGACAAGGAGACGACCGGCTGGGCGGTCGATAAGGATTCGCCCGGGCAGATAGCGGCGGCGGTGGGGGATATCCTCGCTCACCCCGAGCAGGTCGCGCGCGTCGTGGCGACCGCGAAAGCAATGGCCATCGAGAAGTACGACTGGGGCCTTATCGCGGCACAGATGAAATCAGCCTTCGACCGAGTGTTCTCGAACGCGATGTCGGACATATCATGTCCGACATCGCTTGACACAAGTTTACCTTAAGATAAACTTCATCGCATGAAGACGAACATCATCGGCCTCAAGGAATTGCGCGAGAATATGGAGACCTACATCTCTCAGGTAGGGAAGGGGAAGTCGTTCACGGTCGTGCGCCGGTCACGCCCGGTATTCCGCGTCACGCCGGTCGACGAGTGGGGCGACGAGGGTGTCTGGGAGACGGTTGTCGATTTCAGAGACGGCGACCACCCTAATGGTGTCCCTGCCGAGGACGTGCTCAAGGCACTCCGTACATTCCATGAATCGGATCGAAAAGTTCCTCGCCGCGCTTGACGCAGACCGTCGTCATCAGGTCGAAATGGTCATGCTTCGCATTGTCGCGAACGACCTCGCCGGTATGGATGTGAAGAAGCTCAAAGGAAGAGCGCAAGAGTTCCGTGTACGGGTCGGGAGTATGCGTATACAATATACCCAGGTTGGAAATGAGAATCGCATCCTTTCCCTCGAATGGAGGAGTTCCCACACCTACTGATCACCATGCACCGAATCGTCCTCGCGACGCCGCTCTACCCGCCCGACATAGGCGGGCCGGCGACGTACGCCAAGCTGCTCGCGGAGGGTCTGCCTGAGCGGGGTATCGAGGTGGAGCTGGTTAAGTTCGGCGACGTGCGGCATCTGCCCAAGGGCGTCCGCCACATCGCATACTCCTGGCGCATACTCCGCGCGCTCAAGCGCGCGGACCTCGCTCTCGCGCTCGACCCGGTCTCTGTCGGCCTGCCGGTCTGCATCGCGGCGTGGCTGGCACGGAAGCCGTTCACGGTGAAGATCGTCGGCGACTACGCATGGGAGCAGGGGCGGCAGCGCTTCGGCATCACGGCGACGCTCGATGACTTCGTGAAGGAGCGGCGCGTGCCGCTCGCCGTGTGGTTCCTCAGGCGCGTGCAGACGGGCGTCGCGGCGTATGCGAAGCATGTCCTCGTCCCGAGTCGGTACCTGGAAGACATCGTCGCGGCATGGGGCATCCCGCGCGCCAAGATCAAGGTCATCTACAATGCCGTGCCGGTCGAGGCGTATGGTGCTGTGCCGTGGTCGGTGGCGAAGCTGCCGCGCCCGCTCATCGTGACCGCCGGGCGGCTCGTGCCCTGGAAGCATATCGGCGGTGTCATCGACGCGGTCGCGAAGCTCCGCAAGGACGGCATTCCGGTGTCGCTCGCGGTGGTGGGTGAGGGGCCGGAGCTCGCAGGTCTCGTGCACCACGCCGAAGAAGCGCTGAAAGGGGACTATGTCTTCACGGGCCCGCTCTCGCACGCTGACACGCTCGCGACGATGGCGTCAGCGCGCGCATTCGTGCTCAACTCTTCGTACGAAGGGCTCTCGCACTTCCTCATCGAGGCGCTCTCGCTCGGCGTGCCGACTATCGCGACCGCGGTCGGCGGGAACCACGAGGTGATTACCGACGAAGAGACCGGCCTCCTCGTGCCCTTCGGCGACGTGGCCGCGCTCGTGGCCGCGCTCACACGAGTGCTCTCCGACGAGGATGTGCGCGCGCGCCTGTCGGCGCGCGCGAAGGAGTCCGCACACCGCTTCTCCACCGAGACCATGCTCGCGTCAGTCGCGCGTTTCCTCGAGCACCGATGAAAGTCCTTTTCGTATCCAACGACCCGGCGATATTCGACGCGACGAGCGCCGCGCGAGTGCGCATGCGCGAGTATGCTGCCGCGATAGGAGAGCTCCACATCGTCTCGGCGGCGCCGCGGAGCGCGCGCGAGGAAGAGGACGGGCCACTCCGCCTGCACCCGATACGGGCGTGGAAAGTGTTCCGCATCCGTGCGCTTTCCCGGCGCGCTCACGATCTCATCCTCGAGCACGGCATCGAGGTCGTCTCGGCGCAGGACCCCTTCGAGCACGGACTCGCGGCGCTTCGCGCCGCGGCAGGCACACCCGCAAAGCTCCACATCCAGGTGCACACCGACTTCCTCTCGCCCTGGTTCGTGCGCGACGGCAACTGGCGGAGCGCCTCCGTGCGCATGCCGCTCCTGAACCGCTGGCGCCGCCGCGTCGCCGACGGCGTGCTCCCGAGAGCTGCTGGCATCCGTGTCGTGTCTGAGCGCATCAAGAGCTCGCTTGTGGCACGATATGGGTCCACGATACCTGAGCCGGCGGTCATC
>DATKTL010000024.1:0-13440 GCA_035531095.1 Minisyncoccota bacterium
TGCGGAGAGGGAGGGATTCGAACCCTCGAGACTCTTACGAGCCTGGCACATTAGCAGCGTGCTGGTTTCAACCACTCACCCACCTCTCCTATTTTTCTATCCTAGCGTACTTTCGTATCTTCTCAAATGTTTAGGATTATGGCTGCCAATGAGCTTGAAGTATCGCTTCATGTCTTCGACTCGGTCGAGCCGCACATCCTCACCGGCCATCCTCGGATGAAACTCTAATTTCCGCAGAAGATCATGTATCGACTGCCGTAATGGTTTCGAAGCGCTCGTGAAAGAAAGTTTTTTGTAGGCGTACCAGGTGCCTTTTACTCGATACTTGTGAGTGAAGACGCATCCATCGGTGTCAACGAGACCGCGCAGACAGGCAATTGAATAATTCTGGTTTAACTTGATCCATTCAGGGATATCGAATTGCTGCTTCACTTTATTTCCTATTGGTAACCCTAGCTCGTGTGAATACTGCACCAATTCTTTTCTGGAAACAACAATATTGTTTACTGATTTCTTGAATAGATGATAGATACGAGGCTTCACTCGGAACAGTTTTTCTATAAGTTCAGTTACATACGAGGCATATTCAAAGTCATCGACATGATGAAGAGTAACTACCGCCTGATATTCACTGAGACCGCCGTCACCCATCATAATGCCGATGAATTCTGCTAGGCTGGTGGATTTTCTTGGTTTGCGGATAGGTTTCGCCTCGAGGATCGGGTTCTTCTCGAACCTTCCTGTTGATTCCCACCATAAGCGCCACTGCTCTTTCCGGTGCTTCTCGTTATGAGGTATGCGACCATATTTTGCCACAACTGCGGCAATACCAATTTTTCCAGCCGTTGACGTGTGGGCATAGGCATCACGAATGGAGATATCCCTAGGAATGGGCACCGATGCTTTCGTGGCGAGTGTGCGGACGGCACGAAGCGGCATGGAGAATCTCTCTCGCCGCCATTCGCGGATTGTTCGTTCGGAACAGTGACAAGCGTGAGCCATGTCCGTGACCGGCATTTTCCGCAGGACATGCTCAAGGAATACTCGCTGCCTGCCGGGAGGGAATACCGCTCTATTGTCTTTCAGCGTCTCGGTCATGCTTCCATTTTAGCATAGCTATCAGCCCGTCCTCTGAATTTAGTGCGCGAGGGCGAGCGGGATGATATGCACGGCGCCGGCGGCACGGAGCGCATCGACGGCGGCCTGGAGCGTCGCGCCGGTGGTGAGGACGTCGTCGAACACTATATACGTATGCGCCGGATCGGCTTCTCGCGCGGCGCCGAAGGCGCCGCGCATATTCTCCTCGCGTTCCCTGCGGGGAAGCGAGACCTGTGAGACAGTCTCGCGCGTGCGCACGAGCAGGCCGGTCTCGAGCACGAAGCCGGGCGCTCCGTCGCCGAGGCGGCGAAGCGCCCGCCGCGCTATCTCTTCGGCTTGGTTGAAACCGCGCTCTTTCCGCCGCGCTTTCCCGAGCGGTATCGGCACGAGAACGATTGTTCGCGCCAGTTCGTCGGTGTCGCGCAGGTAGTCGGCAAGCGCTTGCGCAAGCAGTGCCGTCGCGCGTCCGGTGCCGTGGTATTTCGCTTCGTGGACGGCCGAACGAACCGGCGGCAAGGAGAAGGAGAAGAGCGCCACCGTCCCCGGCCGCGTGACCGGTACGAGGCGCGGCGACATGAGCCGCAGGAAGTCGTCATCGGAGACATCGCGCAAAATGGCCTCATCCGGCCTCGGTGGGAAAAGCATGTCGAAGACGCGCCACATGGTATGATTTTCGCATGTCGTTCCTCGATTCTCTATTCGCCAAGAAGGAAAAGAGCGTCCTCGGCGTCGATATCGGTTCCTCTTCCTTGAAGGTCGTGCAGCTGCGCAAGGAGGGCGGGCAGGCGATACTCGAGACGTATGGCGAGCTCGCGCTCGGCCCGTATGGCGGCGGCGAAGTCGGCCAGGCGACCAATCTCCCGCCGGAACAGATCACCGAATCGCTGAAGGACCTCCTGCGCGAAGCGAAGGTGACCGCGAAGGGGTGCGGCGTCTCGATACCGTTCGCGCGTTCGCTGCTCTCGCTCGTCGAGCTGCCGTACCGGAAGAATGCGCAAGAACAGAAGACCATCGTCGAGCTTGAGGCGCGCAAGTACATCCCCGTGCCGATGAACGAAGTGCAGCTCGATTGGTTCGTCGTGCCGAAGGTCGGCCCGTCGGAGAAGGAAGGAGAGCAGGCGACGGTCGACGTGCTCATCGTCGCCGTCCATAACGACGAGCTCTCGCTGCTCCAGAGCGTCATCACCGGCGCCGGGCTCGCCGCGAGTTTCTACGAGATCGAGATTTTCAGTACGATACGGGCCGTCGTCGACGAGCCGGTGAAGCCGGTCATGGTGCTCGACATCGGCGCCGCCTCGACGAAAGTGTACGTCGTCGAGCACGGCGTCGTCGCGCTCTCGCACGCCATCAGCGCGGGGAGCCAGGACATCACGCGCGCTATCGCGGTCTCAAGCGGCGTCTCCATCTCGCGCGCCGAGGCGGTGAAGAAGGAGGCGGGGCTCGGCGGCCCGGAGCAGGGGAATCTCGAGCTCGTCTTCTCGCGCATCTTCTCGGAAGCGCGGCGCGTGCTCATGCAGTACGAGACGGCGCACAACAAATCGGTCTCGTCGATCGTGCTCACGGGAGGCGGCGGCGTCACGAAGTCGCTCGGCGCATACGCGAAGAAGACGTTCTCGATCGATGTGCACGTCGCCGATCCGTTCATAAAGACGCAGGCGCCGGCATTCATGCGCCCGGTCCTCGAAGAGATCGGTCCGGAATTCGCCGTAGCGGTCGGTCTCGCACTCCGGAAACTCGATGAGATCTAGGAAAACGTTTTGCACAGATAGTCCTGCGCGCATCGCTGTCGTTCGCGCGGGTAGCGTATACTGAAACTGAAATGGCTCTTCTTCCCACGATACCCACCTCATTCGTCCCCCACTTGGCGTCCGCCGAGCGCCGTCCGGTACGCGCGGATTTCGGCGGCGTCTTCAGCATCATCGCCTACGTGATCTTCGCTGCTGTCTTCGTCCTCGCGCTCGGGGTGTTCTTCTACGGCCGCATCCTCTCTTCGAACAAGGATGCGAAGGACGCGGCGCTCGCGCAAGCTGAAGCCGCCATCGACCCGGCGACGGTCGAGAGTTTCGTGCAGCTCCGCGACCGGCTCGCCTCGAGCCAGACGCTCCTCGCCGACCACACCGCATTCTCCGGGTTCTTCTCCGCGCTTGAGACCCTGCTTCCCTCGACGGTCCGGTTCACCTCGCTCCACATCTCGCTCGATGCCACCGGTGCGGCGAAGGTCGAAGGGGCCGGTCTCGCGAAGAGTTTCAATGCGCTCTCGGCAGCATCGAATTCATTCGCCGCGGATGGCCGTATCAAGGATGTCATCTTCTCGAAGATAACCGTCAATCGGGACAGCTCGGTCTCCTTCGGGTTCTCGGCATCGCTCGATCCGAAACTCATCGCGTTCACCCCCGGGGTGTCGCAACCGTTCGTGCCGAGCGTGTCCGCTGCGACGACGTCCGCCACGACTACGAAACCATGAATAGCCGCATCCTCGCCGCCATCGCTCTCATCGCTGCCGCCGGCATCTTCTTCGCCTATGTGAACCCGACGTGGGGCGGCTCGATCGCCGCGACGCAAGCCGCCATCGCTGCCGATGACCAGGCCCTCGCCGCGGCGCAGCAGTACACGACGGAGCAGAACCAGCTCGCTTCCGCCCGCGACGCCATCGACCCGGCGAGCCTCGCTTCGCTGTCCACGTTCCTGCCCGGATCGGTCGATAACGTCGGCCTCATCCTCGACTTGAACGCGCTTGCGGCGCGTTCGGGGCTTTCGGTCGCGAATATCGACGTGGCCGCGGGCGGTGCGAGCGGCACTTCGGGCCAGAGTGCTGGCACGCTGCCGACAGCGACGCCGAGCCCGGTCGGTTCGGTCGACCTCTCGCTTTCCGCCTCAGGCACCTTCGCCGCCCTGCAGGCGTTCTTGAGCGGCGTGGAGAGGAGCGCACGCCTCCTCGATCTCCGCGACCTGGTCGTGAAAGGATCCGATACGGGCGTCTATAATTATCAGATGACGATCCGCCTCTACTGGCTCCACTAAGATCGACTGAGCATCATGAAATCAAACACTACCGTCGTCGTCATCCTCACGCTCCTCATCGCGGCCGGCGCCTACTGGTATTTCTTCATGGGTTCGAGCAATCAGCCGCCGCTTACTTCGTCGGTGCCTGTCCAGAATGCCGCACAGACGCGATTCCAGACGCTGGTGAGCGAACTGCAGCCGATATCTTTCAATACCGCTATCTTCTCCGATCCGAAATTCACGTCGCTCGTCGACCTCGCGACGCCGGTTTCCCCCGAGCCGACAGGACGGCTCGATCCCTTCGCTCCGGTCCCCGGCGTAACGGGCATGTAATGAATGAATCCCGTTAGAGATCACGGACGCACGCATCATATGACCACCCAAGCCGATTTTATGAACACTAACCAGATAGGAACCGACACTCCTCCGGGCGTTTCGGTATCCTATCTCTAACGGGATGAATCTTCTCGGACTACTCGTCGATAAGGGCGTTCTCTCCGCCAAAGCCCGTGCGGAAGTCGAGGCCGCTGTGGCGCAGAAGCGCTCGCTCGCGGACGCGCTCGCCGAGCACGATGTCTCGCTCGCGGATGCGCTCGCCGAGGTGGGCGCGGCGTATGGTATCCCCTCCCGCATACTCGGCGAACCTCCCGCTGATCAGGAGGTCTTCAGCTATATCCCGATCGAATCGGCTCGCCATTACGGATTCGTACCGCTCGACAAGGTGGAGGGGGCGCTCGAAGTCGGCATCACTGATCCGGACAATATCGAGGCGATCGACGCGCTGCAATTCATCTCCGGGAAGATCGGCATACCGTACAAGATCGTCCTCATCACCACGCAGGATTTCGACCGCGTCCTGGAGGGCTATAAGAACCTGACCGGCGAGATAGGCCGGGCGCTCTCCGAGTATGAGACGACCAAGAAGCCCGTGCCGGGAGAGGAGAAGTCGGCTGCGGAGCTGAGCGAAGACGAAGCGGCGCTCGGCGAGGAGATCCTCAGTCTCTCGAGCAAGGGGGAGACGCTGAAGGAAGACGCGCCGGTGACGAAGATCGTCTCGACCATACTGCGGTATGCCATCGAGGGGCACAGCTCCGACGTGCACATCGAGCCGTCGCCGACGAAGACGCGCGTCAGGTTCCGCGTCGACGGCAGCCTGCACACGTCGCTCGAGCTGCCGGCGAAAGTGCACGAGGCTGTCGTCGCGCGCATCAAGATCCTTGCGAAGCTCCGCCTCGATGAGAAACGGAAGCCGCAGGACGGTCGTTTCTCGGCGATCGTCGATAAGCGTCGCATCGATTTCCGCGTCTCGACCTTCCCGACGGAATTCGGCGAGAAGGTCGTGATGCGTATCCTCGATCAGTCCGACGCGACTGCGACGCTCGATTCGGTCGGGCTCAACGCCGCCGATCTCGCTCTCGTCCGCGACATGATGAAGACCCCGTATGGCATCGTCCTCATCGCCGGACCGACCGGTTCCGGAAAGTCGACGACGCTCTTTTCCATGTTGTCCGAGCTCGACCGCGAGAAATTCAACGTCGTGTCGCTCGAGGACCCGGTCGAGTACCAGATCGCCGGCGTCGCGCAGAGCCAGGTGCGCCCCGAGATAGGCTATACGTTCGCGAGCGGCTTGCGCTCCATCCTGCGTCAGGACCCGGACATCATCATGGTCGGCGAGATCCGCGACAAGGAGACTGCCGTGCTCGCGGTGCAGGCGGCGCTCACCGGCCACCTGGTGTTCTCGACTATCCACACGAACACGGCCGCCGGCGCCATCCCGCGCCTGGTCGACATGGGCGTCGACCCATTCCTTATCGCGCCGACCTTGGTCGCGGTCATCGGGCAGCGCCTGGTCCGCAAGCTCTGCGAGGGCGGCGGCGCGCCGTTCCCGGTCACCGAGAGCCTCACGGAGTTCCTCGATCGGGAATTCGCCGACCTGCCGCAGGCCTATCGCGCGAAACTGCCGCCGTTTACGCAGTTCTACCACGCGACGCCGACGCCGACCTGCCCGAACGGCACGCGCGGGCGCACCGCCGTCTTCGAGATATTGCGCATGAACAAGGATCTCGAGCAGATCGTGCTCAAGGAGCCGGTCGAGGAGAAGATCTACGCCGCCGCGCGCGCGAACGGCATGCTCACGATGCGCGAGGACGCCATCGTGAAGGCGCTCGACGGGCAGATACCATTCGAAGATATCAACACGCTCGGCGGGGAGCTTTTCCCCGAGGACGGGCCGACCGAGGCGGCGGCGTAGTATACTGATGCTATGACCTACCGCATATATCTTGTCGATGATGACCGGTTCCTTCTCGATCTCTATGCTGTCAAGTTCAAGAATGCCGGGCATGACGTGACCGTGTTCGGCGGCGGCGAAGAGCTCCTCGCCGCGCTCCGGAAAGACGGCTCGTCCGCGCCGGACGTCATCCTGCTCGACGTCATCATGCCGGGCATGAACGGCTTCGAGACGCTCGAGGTGATACGGAAGGAGAGTCTCGCGGCGAAGGCGAAAATCATCTTCCTCTCGAATCAGGGCCAGGAGTCCGACATCGAGTCCGCGAAAAAGCTCGCCGCGGACGGCTACATCATCAAGGCGTCGGCGATCCCGTCTGAAGTATTCGCTGAGACGATGCGCATCCTCGAGGACGGCGCCGCGGCTCAGTAACCTGGTATGGCTGCCGACAACCGTCTTGCCGAGCTCCTCGATCTCGTCGTCAGCCAGGGCGGGTCGGATCTCCATATCTTCGCGGGCGGGTCGCCCATGCTGCGCGTCTCGGGCACGCTCATCCCGCTCACGAAGTATCCGGCATTCACCGGCGAGGAGACCGAAGCGATCCTGAAAAGCATCGTCCCGGAAGAGCGGTGGGGAGTATTCGTCAGAGACCAGGCCGTCGACCTCTCCTACGCGCATGGGACGGAAGCGCGCTTCCGCGTGAACGGCTACCGGGTGCAGGGCGCGGTCGCGCTCGCGCTCCGTCTCATACCGCACGCCGTGCGCACGTTCACCGAGCTGAACCTTCCGTCGACGCTCGAGGTCTTCACGCAGCGCAAGCAGGGATTCTTCCTCGTCGTGGGGCCGGTGGGGCAGGGGAAGTCGACGACGCTCGCGGCGATGATCGACCGCATCAACGAATCGCGCTCCGAGCATATCCTCACCATCGAAGACCCGGTCGAATACCTCTTCACGCCGAAGAAGTCCCTCATCCATCAGCGCGAAGTCTACATCGATACGCCGGATTTCAAGGATGCGCTCCAGGGGTCGTTCCGCGAAGACGTCGACGTCATCATGGTCGGCGAGATGCGCGACTATGAGACGATCTCTTCGGCGGTGACCGCCGCCGAGACCGGCCACCTCGTGTTCTCCACGCTCCATACCAATAACGCCGCCCAGACCATCGATCGCATCATCGATATGTTCCCGGCCGAGCAGCAGGGGCAGGTGCGCGTGCAGCTTGCAGGAAGTCTCGCCGGCATCTTCTCGCAGCGGCTGATCCCGCGCATCTCCGGCGGGCTTATCCCGGCCGTCGAGCTGCTCATCAACAACAATGCCGTGAGCACGCTCATCCGCGAGGCGCGCACGCACGAGATAAGCGCCGTCATCCAGACTTCCTCGCAGGAAGGCATGATCGACATGGACCGTTCGCTCGTCGACCTCGTGCGTCGCGGGGAGGTGACGGTCGAGCACGCCTATGAGCACGCGTCCGACCCGAAGACCTTCGAGACCTATCTATGATATTTAAACATGTAAACATTTAAATATTTCACCATGCTTTTTTCCTATCACGCGATCGATCAGGACGGACACGAACGAGAGGGCACCATCGAAGCCCCCTCGAAAGACATCGCCGTGTCGGCGCTCCAGCGGCGCAATCTCATCATCTCGGCGATCGAGTCGGCTGAGAAGCCCCCGTTCCTCTCGTTCGAGCTGCCGTTCATGAATCGCATCAGCAATAAGGAGATTGTCATCCTGTCGCGCCAGGTGGCGACCCTGTTCGAAGCGCAGGTGTCCGCGCTCCGCGTCTTCCGCCTCCTCGCGTCCGAGGTCGACAACAAGCAGCTTTCGACGGTGCTTTCCGCCGTCGGCGATGATCTGCAGGGCGGCATGCCTATCAACAAGGCCCTCGCCCGTCACCCGAAGGTCTTCTCGACGTTCTACGTGAACATGGTGCGTGCCGGCGAAGAGTCCGGCAAGCTCTCCGAGACCTTCGTCTATCTCGCCGATTATCTCGATCGGACCTATGATGTCGTGAGCAAGGCCGAGAATGCGCTTATCTACCCGGTCTTCGTCGTCGCGGTGTTCTTCGGCGTCATGGGGCTCATGCTGACGCTCGTCATTCCGAAGATCAGCGCAGTCCTCGTCGATTCCGGGCAGCCGATACCGCTCTACACGGCCATCATCATAGGATTCTCGGACTTCCTCGTCCGTTACGGCTTCTTCATATTCATCGCGCTCGTCGGCGGCGGTCTCTACCTCTGGGAGCTGTCGAGGACCGAAGCGGGCAAACTCACGCTCGACCGTCTGAAGCTCTCGGTCCCGTATGTGGGCGAACTCTACAATAAGCTCTACCTCGCCCGCATCGCCGATAACCTCTCCACCATGCTCCTCTCGGGCATCTCCGTCGTCGAGGCGATCGACATCACCGGCTCGGTCGTCGGCAATGCCGCCTACGAAGCAGTGCTCAGCCAGGCCGCCGCCGACGTGAAGGGCGGCTCATCCATCTCCGATGCGCTCGACAAGCACCCGGAGATTCCCGGCATCATGGTCGCCATGACGAAAGTCGGCGAGGAGACCGGCGAGCTCGGCAAGATACTCACGACGCTCGCGAAATTCTACAATCGCGAAGTGTCGAATGCCGTCGACACGCTCGTCGGCCTCATCGAGCCGATCATGATCGTCCTCCTGGGCCTCGGCGTCGGTACGCTCCTCGCCGCCGTGCTGCTCCCGATATACAACCTGGCCGGCGCCATCTAGGCCGCCGCTCTCTTCGGCCCCCGACCGCATCGGGAGAGGGGTTGTCCACACCCCCGTTACTACGACCGTCGCTCTAGGCGTACAATGCAGCTATTACCCGCACACAACATACTATGCACAAGAATCGTTCCTCAGGGTTTACGCTCATCGAATTGCTCGTCGTCATCGCCATCATCGGCATCCTCTCGGCTGTCGTGCTCGCTTCGCTCAATACGGCCCGCTCCAAGGGCAACGACGCGGCCATCCAGTCCGACCTCTCGGCCATCCAGACCCAGGCGGAGATTTTCTACGGCAGCAATAGCAATACGTATGGCACGACCGCTGCGGCCTGCACCGGCGTCACGGGAAGCTTGTGGCTCGATCCTGTCATCGCGAAGGCGATTGCCGCAGCGCAAGTCGCTGCGGGGAACGTCCCCGCCGTCTGCGGCAGCACCGCGACCCAGTACGCCATCGGTGTGAAGCTGAACGCCCCGGCGTCCGCCGCCTACTGGTGCATTGACTCGGCTGGCCAGGCGAAGCAGGAGACGGGTGCGCTCCCGGCCTCCTTCACGGTCTGCCCGTAATCATCGCGTAAGATACACCTCCTATGAAAAAGACTCGCGGGTTTACACTCATCGAACTCTTGGTCGTCATCGCCATCATCGGCATCCTCTCCTCGGTCGTGCTCGCCTCGCTCAATACGGCGCGCTCCAAGGGCAACGATGCGGCCGTCATGTCTGACGTGGACGGCATCCGGACGCAGGCGCAGCTCTACTTCAACACCAATGGCAACTATGGTGCGAACACCGCTCTCGAATCCACCTGCGCCGCGACCGATAATCTCTTCAATGACCCGACGGTCGTGAAGCAGATTGCGGGGGCCGTGAAGGCGAACGGGGGAGCCGCCGGCATGATGTGCAACGTCGCCGCAAACGGCACTGCCTATGCCGTGTCCGCTCCGCTCGTCGCGACGCCGAATACCTTCTACTGTGTCGATAGCACCGGGGCGGGGACGACAACGACCTCGGTACTCGCCCCTACGGCGACGAACTGCTAGCGCAAGAGTCTCCCCGAGCACAACGACCCCGCTCTCGCGGGGTCGTTGTGCGTTATACTGAGCGGCATATATGGAGGCGCTTATGATGGCTACACTGTTCGTTCTCGGCGCGATCGTCGCGAGCTTCATGGGCGTCGTCGTCGCGCGGCTCTATACCGGGCAGAGCTTCCTGAGCGGTCGATCGCGTTGCGACGCATGCGATGCATCGCTCTCGCCGCAAGCGCTCGTGCCGGTCATCTCCTTCCTCGTCTCCCGCGGCCGCGCTCGGTGCTGCGGCGCGCGCGTCTCCCTCGTCGCGCCCTTCACCGAAACGCTTCTCGGAGCGCTCTTCGTGCTTGCCTATCTCGCGCTCGGTCTTACGAGCGCGCTCCCCTTCATGCTCGTTGCGCTCTCGCTCCTGCTCGCACTCGTGCTCTACGACCTCGCGCATCAGATACTGCCGTCGCCGCTCCTCTATAGCTTCGTCGCGGCAAGCGCGCTCGCCGGGTACCAGAGCGCCCCGACGCTCGCGGCGTTCTGTTCGACGCTCGCGGTCGCTCTCCTCATCGCGATGAGTCTCGCGGCTATCCATGTGTTCTCTCGCGGGCGGGCGATGGGCCTCGCGGACGCGCCGCTCGCCTTCGGTCTCTCGCTCCTCGCCGGCCAGGCGGCATTCCCCGGATTCATATTCTCATTCTGGATCGGCGCAGTTATCGGCATCGCGCTGTTGTTGCAGAGGCCCGAGGGCTCTAGAATGGGAGGAGAGGTCCCGTTCGCGCCTTTCTTGGCCGCCGGCTTCCTCCTCGCCTACTTCACCCAATGGAACCCATTCGCTCTCATAGCAGTCTTGTCCGGCAACTGAGACGCAGCGCTTGGTTCACTACCAAGCGAGCCGAACGACGAGCACATGTCTTCATGCGCTCGTCTGAGGCGAGCGCAGGGAGGAAAACCTTCCGAGGTTTTACGCTGATCGAGCTCTTGGTGGTGCTGGCGATCATCACGGTGATCTCGGGCATCATCTTCACGAGCCAGAGCACGTTCAACAAGACGCTCATCCTCGCCAATACCGCTTATGACGTCGCGCTCTCGTTGCGCTCCGCCGAGACCTACGGTCTCGGCGGGCATGCCATGAGCGCGGTGCCGACCGGGTATGGTCTCCATTTCGATAAGGCCGCGCCGGGGTCGTTCCTGCTTTTCGCGGATTCCAATCCGGCGCCTTCGACGTCGTCGGTGTGCCATACGATAACCGACCCGACCGCGCTCGATGCGCAACCGGGCGACTGTGCGTATAAGGCGGGGCTCGACACGCTGGTCACGAGCTACACGCTCGGGAATAACATCACCATAAGCGATTTCTGCGCGTATCCGTCATCGGGAAGCAAGTTGTGCGCGAGCCTCGGCAATCTGAGCACGCTCGATATCGTCTTCGCGCGCCCGAACCCCGATCCGCTCATGAGCGCCAACGGTCTCTACTCGTCGATCGCTCCCGTGACGAGCGCCTGCCTCACCATCACCTCGCCGCTCGGCGGCTCGAAGTATGTCTCGGTGGAAGCGTCGGGAGATATCGTGGCGAACGCCGCTGCATGCCCATGAGAAACGATATGAAAAGAGGCTATACGCTCATCGAGCTCATCATCGCGATCGGGCTCTTCGCGCTCATCATGATGCTTTCCTCCGGCGCATACCTGATGATGATCGGCTTGAACCGCCAGGCGCAGGGCATCGCGACCGGCATCGACAATCTCTCGTTCGCGCTCGAGGCCATGACGCGCGATATCCGCACCGGGTCGAGCTATTGCGGCTCGTCGGTGCCGCCCTGCGCGCTCAGCGTGAATCCGGGCAGCTTCTCCTTCAAGAACAAAGACGGCACGGCTGTGACCTACAGTCTCTCCGGCTCGACGCTCATGAAGACCATCGGCGCGACGCAGAGCGCGCTCACGGACCCGTCGGTGACTATCTCCTCGCTCGTGTTCTACGCGGTCGGCACGCAGCCGGCGCCGACCGATCGAGAGCAATCGCGCGTGACCATCACCGTGTCGGGGACCGTCTCGGCGGGGGCGGGGAAGACGCAATCCTTCACCGTCGAGACCGGGGCGACGATGCGCGGGAGCGACATATGAGTATGAGGAATGACATCTTCAGAGGGTTTACTACCAAGCGAGCCGTTCGCGGCTTCACCCTCATCGAGGCCATGATCGCGATAACCATCCTCACCTTCGCGGTCGCGGGGCCGTTGTCGGCGGCGAGCCATGCCCTAGTCGCCACCGAGGTCGCGCGCGACCAGCTCACGGCTTCGTATCTCGCGCAAGAAGGCATCGAGTACCTGCGTGCGATGCGCGATGATGCGTACCTCGCGGGATATCCCTCGGGCTCCTCGGCCGCGGCGTGGACGAATTTCGTCTCCGGATCGAGCGCCGCATCGATCACCCAATGCCGCGCGACGACTTGCACGCTCGACCCGTCTCGTCTCATGGGGACCGGCAGCGGCCTCTCGCTCGAGCAGTGCTCTCTGTCAGGCACGCCGTATGCTGCGTGTGCGCCGCTCTATATTTCAAACAATATCTATACCGAGCAGAGCGGTCTCGCCGGCGCCGTGAAGACCGCATTCACGCGTACGGTACAGGCGACCGATATCTCAGGGACGGATGAAGAGATCGTATCGACGGTCTCATGGAGCTTCCACGGGACGCCGTACGCGGTCACCGTCACCGACCACCTCACGCCATGGCAATGAAAAAAACGCAACGCGGGTTCGCCCTCCTCATCGCGGTCATCTTCATGTCGGTGATGCTCACCTTCGGCCTCGCGCTCGGGAGCCTCGGCTATAAGCAGGAAGTGCTCGCGTCCGGCGCGCTCGGCTCGCAATACGCATTCTATGTCGCCGACGCCGCGCTCGAGTGCGCGCTCTACGCCGACCAGCAGATACAGCCGGATCCGTTCGCCTATACGTCGAACCTGTCCGCTCCCGCGCCCTCTATGACGTGCGGCGGGACCTCGCCGGTCTCATCGTCGGTGGTATCGCACACCGCGTCCGTGTGGGTCGTGACGGAGCGTTTCCAGCTCGATGGCGGCAAGCACTGCGCCGATGTGATGATCTCGAAGCCGGCGTCGGGCGCCAGTCTGACGTACCTCTACTCCCAGGGATACGACGTCCCGTGCGCGACGGTGAGTAATCCGAGCGGTGCGCGCTTCGCATCTCGCGGCCTCAGCGCCCACTACTAGCGTTCGGGTATACTAGGGGCATGAAAGCCTCGGAAGCGCAGATCGAGCGAGCGAAACAGCTGCGGAGCATCATTACGACATACCGCGCATTGCAGCACGAGAAAGACGTGTCGCCGATATCGCCCGACGCGCTCGA
>DATKTL010000025.1:0-6728 GCA_035531095.1 Minisyncoccota bacterium
CAGGTGCTCGAGCTCTTCATGGAGCTCGGGGCCTCCGACGAGCAGTGCGATTTCCCGGTCATCTACTCGATCGGCCGCGAAGGGTTCGCGATGAAGAATCTCACGGATGCTCGTAAGGACCTCACGCCGCTCTTGGATATGATCCTCGAGAAGGTCGCTCCCGCGAACGCGACTGCCGATGCGAATGCGCCTCTGATGATGCAGCCTTTCAATCTCGCGTACGACAACTTCCTCGGCCGTCTCGCCGTCTCCCGCATCTATGCCGGCACGGTGCGCGTCGGCCAGAATGTGTTCGAGAAGAAGACGAGCGGCGAGACGAAGCCCGGCAAGATCACCAAGATCTTCACCTTCAAGGGTCTTGAGCGCGTCGAGACAGCAGAAGCGAAGGCGGGCGACATCGTGCTTATCGCCGGCCTCCCGGACACCTACATCGGCGAGACCATCACGACCGACGAATCGGCGGCGCCCTTGCCGGCTATCGCGGTGGATGAGCCGACTATCTCGCTCAACTTCCTCGTGAACAGTTCGCCCTTCGCCGGCCGCGAGGGCAAGTTCGTCACGAGCCGCCAGATCCGCGACCGCCTCGAGAAAGAGCTCGAGGTCAACGTCGGTCTCAAAGTCGATTTCACCGGCTCGGATGCCTTCAAGGTCTCCGGCCGCGGCGAGCTCCATATCGCCGTCCTCATCGAGAATATGCGCCGCGAGGGATACGAGCTCCAGGTCAGCCAGCCGCAAGTCATCATCCGCGAGGAGAATGGCGTGAAGCTCGAACCGTTCGAGGAAGTCATCATCGATACGCCGTCCGAATTCCAGGGCGCCATCATCGAGAAGCTCGGCATGCGCGCTTTCGTACTCCAGAATCTCACACAGCATGAGAACCTCGTGCGCCTCACGATGCTCGGCCCCACGCGCGGCCTCCTCGGCTACAAGAATATCTTCGTCGTCGATACGAAAGGCGAGGGCATCCTTTCGTCGCGTTTCGTCGAGTTCAAGCCGTACGCCGGCGAGATCAAGCGCCGTCAGGTCGGCTCGATGATCTCGATGGCCTCTGGCAAGGCGCTCGGCTATTCGCTCTGGTACCTCCAGGATCGCGGCCAGCTCTATATCAAGCCGGCGACGGAAGTGTATGAGGGCATGGTCATCGGCAACACCAGCAAGGGCGAGGAGATGATGGCGAATCCGACCAAGGGCAAGAACCAGTCGAACGTCCGCTCTTCGGGCATGGACGAGGCGCTGACCCTCGTGCCGATATTCGACCTCTCTATCGAGCGCGGCATGGAGATCATGAACGAGGACGAGTATCTCGAGATCACGCCGCAGAGCGTCCGTTTGCGTAAGCAGTACTTGACCGAGAACGATCGCGCGAAAGCAAGACGGTAATTCAGATAGAAAAAAGGTCGGCGATGAGCCGACCTTTTTGTTGCGCTGACTGCGTCAGTACAGTTTCTTGTTGTAGTAATCGAGCACGAGCCTGCCGTTCCAACCGAGATCCGGTTCGCCACGATAAAGCGTAACGCCGCAGTTGACCGGCTTCTGGTTCTCGTCGAGATCGATGAATTGCTCGGGCGAGAGGCGCTCGTAGTTCGCGCGGAAGCAGAGGATGGTCACGTGGTGGGTGACCAAGAGCACTTTCTTTCCGGCGTACTCCCGTATCATGGTTTCCGTAATCGAGCGATTCCGGTCGCGGACCATGGGTACCGATTCTCCTTGCGGATACTGATACCAGTACGGACCCATCAGCTCTCGCAGCTCCCGCTGTTCGGGGTGCAATGCGTGGAAGATGCGCCAGTCGTTGTAGAGCAGCGACAGGCCATGTTCCTGTTCACGGATGCGATCGTCGGGAACGATCTTACACGATGCGAGCGCGGGCCATCCCGCAGTCAATTCCTCGAGTGTCTGCCGCGTCCGAAGATACGGTGACACCAGAACGATCTCGGGCGGCGGAGTCTTATCGATGTTCAGTAGTCGTCCGGTCGTGCGCGCTTGACTGCGCCCCCTCTCAGAGAGCGGCGTGTCATAGTCGCTTACTCGGAGGGCAAACTGGTCGCGTATAGCCTTCGCCATCATGACGAGTTTAGGCGAGTCTCCGCAATCGTATTCCCGCAGGAACGCCTGGTAGAACGGGTTATCCTGCTTCTTCTCGCGAAGAGCGTTGTATTCCGACTGACCGTGCCGGATGAGCATGATGCTTTCTGGCCACTTCATGGACCTTCTCCTCTCGTGTATTTCGTTAATCAAAAGAACCTGGCTCATTTATATCTCATCAGGGAGATACGTCAATTTCCCCTACTGGCGGATTTTTCTTTTCGAGCTATAGTGCGGACATATGGCATCGTCGCGTGTCTTCATCGAAACGCTGCTCACAAAAGCCGACGTCCGCATCGGTAGGAATCGCCCGCAAGACATCACCGTCCATGACGAACGTCTCTTCGACCGGATCATCCGGCACGGCACGCTCGGCCTCGGCGAGGCGTATGTGGACGGCTGGTGGGATGCGAACAAGCTCGACACGTTCATCAGCACCGTGCTCAAGGCGCACCTCGAGACGGCGATCGAGTTCAACATCTCATCGGTTCTCAGCATCGCGAAAGCATTCGTGCTCAATCTGCAGTCGATCACGCGCGCCCGCAAAGTCGGCGAGGTGCACTACGACCTCGGCAACGATCTTTACGAAGCCATGCTCGACAAACGCATGGTGTACACGTGCGGGTACTGGAAGGACGCGAAGACGCTCGACGAAGCGCAGGAAGCGAAGCTCGACCTCGTGTGCCGGAAGATAGGACTCGAGAAGGGCGACCGCGTGCTCGATATCGGTTGCGGCTGGGGCAGCTTCGCGAAGTATGCGGCAGAGAGGTACGGTGCTTCGGTCGTCGGCATCACCATATCGAAAGAGCAAGCCGTGCTCGCGCGCGAGCGCTGCCAAGGGCTCCCGGTCGAGATTCGCGTCCAGGATTACCGCGACCTCGACGAGACGTTCGACCACATCGTCTCTTTGGGCATGTTCGAGCACGTCGGCGTGAAGAATTATCGGACGTACTTCGAGGTCGCGCGGCGCTGCCTCAAGCCCGACGGACTCTTCCTCCTTCATACCATCGGCGGCAACGTCTCGCGCCGCACGAGCGATCCGTGGATCAACACGTACATCTTCCCGGGCGGCGTGCTACCGTCGGCCGCGCAGATAGGGAAGGCGAGCGAAGGGCTCTTCGTGATGGAGGACTGGCACAACTTTGGTTCCGACTACGACAAGACCCTTATGGCCTGGTTCGAGAATTTCGATGCGGCGTGGCCGAAACTCCGCGCGAAGTATGGGGATCGTTTTTATAGGATGTGGAAATACTACCTGCTCACCTGTGCCGGGGCCTTCCGCGCGCGCGAGACGCAGCTCTGGCAGATCGTACTCTCGCCGAACGGCATCCCGGGCGGCTACCGATCAGTGCGTTAACTATAAATAGGGAATTGGGAGGGTTTCCACAGGGCTTGGAATATAGCTTAAATCCTGATTAATTCACTCTTAATTTCTTTACGAAGCCCCGCCAAAGGCCCAGAGGGATACTCTGGGCCTTTGTGTGTATAGTTGTGGAGGTGCGGGGAATTGGACCCCGGTCCGAATCTGGCTATGAAAGCGAGTCTACGACGCATAGTCCTGATTAAGGTTTAGGAGAGGGCGCGAGGAATCAGGACGAAACCGCTCCTCTCCGATCCCTTATTTAGATGCGTCGGGCGGGAGGCCGAGCATCGATTCTTCAGATAATTCCGCCCCTATGCCCGACTGAAGAAACTCGGACGTAGAGACGTCGCTTGGCGAAGTGCGGTTAGGCAGTCGCGAAAGCGAACGCAAAATCCTTCATACCGAAGTACGGGGACTTCACGCTTGCAAGAGTGTTCTTTGCAAGTATGTTTTCTCGCTAGATTAAAGTGATAGGCGAGAGTGCACTGCGTCGCACGTCTTTCAAAGTACAGACCGTCAAAGCCGGTCACCCCCAGAAAATACAGGATACCATCCCGTGCTTTCTGCGATTGATCGAATGAGCGGTGCGGAAGCGCGTTTGCTTTCAGGCTCGCAAAGCCGGCGTCACTTTCCCGTCAGCTCCGCAAGGCTGCGGGGAAGTGATGCGCTTTGTCTACGCCTTTCGCAAGCATCGCTTCCGTACCGCTCTCTACCGATTTTTCAACACTCGCGCGGTTTCGCGCGAGGCATCGCGCTTCTTCAGGTCTTCGCGGCGGTCGGCTTTGCCTTTGCCGCGGACGATTGCGATGCGCGCTTTCACGAGCCTGCCTATAGAGTACACCTCAAGAGGCACTATTGTCAACCCTTTCTTCGCTTCTTCACTGGCGAGGTGTGCGATTTCCTTTTTGGCGAGCAGGAGGCGGCGGGTGCGCTCCGGGTCATAGGTCTTCGGTGTATTGGCCGCCTGGTAGGGCGGGATGGTCATGCCCACGATGAAGGCCTCACCAGCGCGCACGACCACGCGCGCACCGTCGAGCGATCCGAGCTTATTACGGAGCGCCTTCACCTCAGTGCCCGTGAGCTCGAGACCCGCCGAGAAGGTCTCGATAGGCGCGAAGCGCAGGAGCGCTTTCTTGTATTCGACGAGAGTCATATATATAGAGTATACCCAGCACTCACTTTTTTATACATAGATGTGACATTGCCGGCGATGTTACTAAAAAGTGAGTGCTAGGGTATAGTATTTCCCATGGTAGCGATATCTCCGAAGAAAACCAAGATTAAGAAGGGCGCAGCGCCGACCGGACCGAAGCCCTCGAAAAACCCGAAGCGACGCGGGTGGAAGGGCCTTTTCGGCGGGCCGTCGTTCGTGAGCAATCTCATCACGACCATCCTCACCTTCCTGCTCCTCATGAGCGCCTATTCACTCGTCGGCGATCTTACCCAGCCGACGAACACGATCCCGCTTTCCGCAGTTGCGACGGATGTCGCCGCGGGGAAGGTTTCTGCCGTCACGGTGAACGGCGACGTGCTCGACCTCACCTACAGCGACGGTTCGACGAAGACGTCGCGCAAGGATCCCTCCGCCGGCCTCCCCGAGACGCTTGCGACCTACGGCGTGACGCCCGCCGAGCTCGCGAAGGTTTCCATTACGGTACAGGGGCAGTCCGGATTCGACTTCTGGTTCGCAGCGCTCGCGCCGACGGTCCTTATGTTGCTCTTCTTCGCGGTCCTCTTCTGGTTCCTTTCGCGGCAGATGCGGGGATCGGGCATGCAAGCGTTCAGCTTCGGCCAGTCGAAAGCGCGCATCACCGACCCGGCCGACCTGTCGCAACGGGTCACGTTCGCGGATGTCGCCGGCGCTCGCGAAGCGAAGGAAGAGCTACTCGAAATCGTCGACTTCCTCAAGAGCCCGAAGAAGTTCCTCGATATCGGCGCGCGCATACCGAAGGGCATCATCCTCATGGGCGCGCCGGGTACGGGCAAGACGCTCCTCGCACGCGCGGTCGCTGGGGAAGCGGGCGTACCGTTCTTCTCTATCAGCGGCTCCGAGTTCGTCGAGATGTTCGTCGGCGTGGGCGCCTCTCGCGTGCGCGACCTCTTCCAGCTCGCGAAGAAGGCCGCACCGGCCATCATCTTCGTGGACGAGATTGACGCGGTCGGTCGCACGCGCGGCGCGGGCATGGGCGGCGGCAACGACGAGCGCGAGCAGACTTTGAATCAGATCCTCGTCGAGATGGACGGCTTCGAACCGACGGAGAAAGTCGTCGTCATGGCGGCGACCAATAGGCCTGATGTGCTCGATCCGGCGCTCCTGCGCCCCGGGCGCTTCGATCGCCGCGTCACCATCGACCTGCCGGACCGCCGCGACCGCGAAGAGATACTCAAGATCCACGCGCGGAAGAAGCCGCTCGGCCCCGACGTGGTGCTCTCGGTCATCGCCGAGCGTACGCCGGGCTTCTCGGGCGCCGAGCTCTACAGCCTCATGAACGAGGGCGCGATCCTCGCTGCGCGCGACTCGCGCACGGAGGTGACGCAATACGACCTCATCCGTTCGATCGAGAAGGTGATGCTCGGCCCGGAACGGAAGAGCCACCTGCTCTCCAAGCGCGAGAAGGAACTCACCGCGTATCACGAGGCCGGCCATGCGCTCGTCTCCTCGGTCTTGGAGCATGCCGACCCGGTGCATAAGATTTCCATCATCAGCCGCGGTCACGCTGCGGGCTATACGCTCAAGCTCCCCTTCGATGACCGCAAGATGCAATCGAAGAAGCAGTTCCTCGATGATATCGCCGCGACGCTCGGCGGCTATGTCGCAGAAGAAATGCTCTTCGACGATGTGACGACCGGACCCTCTAACGACCTCCAGGTCATCACCGCGCTCGCGCGCGACATGGTGGTGCGCTACGGCATGAGCGAGAAGCTCGGTCCCATCGCCTTCGGCGAGCGCGAGCTCGGCCGCGAGCCGTACTCGGAGCAGGTCGCCTCAGAGATCGACGCCGAGGTCTCGCGCATCATCGACGAAGCGAAAGCGCGTGCCACGACCGTTATCTCGGAGCACCGCAAAGCACTCGACGCCATCGCGAAGGAACTTATCGCGAAGGAGACGGTTGAACGCGAAGACTTCGAGAAGACGCTTATCGCGAACGGCATCACGCCGAAGAAACGCGAAGACGAGGACGCTTTCGCTCCGGTCGTGTAGCCCAAAAAGTAAATCCCCGGCAAGCCGGGGATTGATAGATTGACTTTCCCGGCTACTTCCGGGGGTTGTTGCAGCAAT
>DATKTL010000026.1:0-8581 GCA_035531095.1 Minisyncoccota bacterium
GATTTCAAAGATACGCTCCAGGCGACGCATCCCGATATCGATTCGCTTGAGGTGAAGTAAATCAAACGCCGCCTTAGCTCAGTTGGTAGAGCAACTCACTTGTAATGAGTAGGTCCTCGGTTCGAGTCCGAGAGGCGGCTCAGAAAAAGAGCAACTCACTTGTAAGAAATCCGCATGAGAATGCGGATTTCTTTCTGCCTGCGCTTGCCTCGGAAGAGTGCGTGAAGACGCGCACTCTCCACTCTGCTCGCTGGGCAGTAATGAGTAGGTCCTCGGTTCGAGTCCGAGAGGCGGCTCCAAAGGAAAACCCGTTCGATGAGCGGGTTTTCTATTTCAGGTTCGCGGTCGAGGTTGTCGCGAGCGCGCCTTTCGGGAATTGCTTCTCGAGGTCGGCGAGAGAGGTGAATCCGTAGGAGCGCTTGCCGTTTATGACGAACGCCGGGAGCGTGTCCTGTATCTTGGTGATGCCGACGAGCGTCTTCAGAGCGCCGAGGTCGAGATTGTAGTCGAACGAATAGACGCGCAAGCTCGGGTACGTGGTGCGCAAGTAGGAGAGGGCGTAGCCGGCTTTGTCGCAATCGGCGCAATCGCCAGCATTGCTATAGAAATAGAGGACGGTCACCGGCTTCGTCCCGCAGGCTTCCGCGAGCTGCTTGGTGATGAGGTAGTCGCGGATCTCGAGCAGGGAATACTGCTGCTTCAGGCGCACGACTTGGGCATTGTCGGTCCCGAGCTGGTCCTCGGCGTAGGAGAGGCGGTTCCCGAGATCGGCGAGGCTGCTCACGAGCGTCGTCGAGGTTGCGGCGCTGTCGCAGGGAGCCGCCTCGAGCAGGGAGAACTGCGTGTCGAGCGAGAGCGTATCGATCGAAATCTGGTCTTCCATAGCCCCGAGCTCGCTGATGCGCGCGCGATTCAGGTAGTCGACCGCATACGCGACCGTACCGGCGAGGACGAGCGTGATGCCGAGCGCGATGATGACGTTACGGGTGACGAGTGACATGCGTATAGGTTAGGCGCGCCAGCCGCGATTCTTGCCGAGCGTGACGTCGGCAGTCGCGCGCGCGAGCCAGAGAGGGACGATGAGGCCGTAGAGGAAGGTGTAGGAGATGAGCCCGAGTCCGATATTCCCCGGCGTTCTCGAGATGCGCTTGCCGATGATGATGAGCGAGAGCGAGGTCAACAGGGTCGCGGCACCGAGCAGGAGGTAGAAACTGGCGGGGAAGTAGAACCAGTCGAAGGAACCATGCGGCAGGTAGGCGTAGGAGAGCGGGATGCCGGCGCGGACCGAGAGCGCTGTAAGCACACTGCTCCCAAGCTGGAAGAGCATTACCGAGAAAAGGAGCAGCGTGCTGCCGATGGCGATGACGGCTGTGGGGAGCACGAGCATGCCGAGTACGCCGTGCTTGCGGGAGCCGATGAGGCTGCGGTATTCGCCGAGCACGTTGCGGAGGAAACCGCTCGTCCAGCGGGTGCGCTGTTTGATGAGCGCAAGCAGCGTGTCCGGCGACTTGGTGTAGACGCGCGCGCGCGGGGCGTTCTCTATCTCGTAGCCTGCGTGCTGGAGCCGGAGCGCCATCTCCATATCTTCGGTCTGGTGGCCGTGGCGGAACCCGCCGAGCTCGTTGACGGTGCTGCGGCGATAGAAGGAAAACGGTCCGGGCGTGACATAGAGGCCGTTGATCGAGGCGAGCGTGTGGCGGAGCGTGATGCCGAACGTGTATTCGGCATTCTGCATATGCTGGAGCATGTTCTTGGGCTGGTGTATCGACATCGCGGCGGTGACGGCGGCCACCTTCGGTTCGGCGAAGCAGGGGACGATCTCGCGGAGCGCGGCAGGGTCGACGAAGGAGTCAGCATCGAGGCAGCCGATGAATTCGGCTTCCGTCATAGCGATGCCGGCATTGAGCGCGGTATGCTTCCCGCCGTTCTCTTTGCGGACGACGCGCACCTGCGGATGTGCCGCGAAGGGAGCCATCGCGGCGGGCGTCGCGTCAGTCGAGCCGTCGTCGACGAGGATGATCTCGAGCTTGTCGACGGGGTAGTCGAGCGCGAGGAGCGACTCGCAGGTGGCGGCGACGGTCGTCGCTTCGTTCCAGCACGGCACGATGACGGCGACGGTCGGTGCCGCCTCGCCGGGGACACGCGCGCGCGCAGCCCGCGCCGGCTTCGAGAGGAGCGTCACGAGGACGAATGACTCGAAGAATATAGCGAGAAAAAGGAAAGGGAATGTGAGTACCTCCTGACCCATGATGGCGTCATTCTACCATAATCTGCTATATTTTCAGAATGAATCCCGTTAGAGACAAGACATCGGAGACGTCTGCCGACTCGCCTGCGAGCCGGGTCTCTAACGGGGTGAATGAGCCGGGCCGCCTGCATCCCATTTCCGTCGCTGTCCGCGAGATGGCGGATATCTTCGGACGTATGGGATTCGGCGTCGCCTACGGCCCCGAGCTCGAGGATGACTGGCACAATTTCACCGCGCTGAACGTGCCCGAGGATCATCCGGCGCGCGACATGCAGGACACGTTCTGGATCAAGGACCGCCCAGGAAGCGTGCTTCGCACGCACGCGACTTCCGTGACGATGCGCGCGCTCGAAGAGATGGCGAAGACCGGCGCGGTCGAGAAGCGGATGATCAATCCAGGCAAGGTCTTCCGCAACGAGGCGACCGACATGACGCATGAAGCGCAGTTCTACCAGCTCGACGGCTTCGCCGTCGGCCCGACCGGCTCGGTGACGCTCGCGCACCTGAAGGGCACCTTCGACCGGTTTTATCGGGAATACTTCGGGCCGAATACGAAAGTCCGTTTCCGTCCGAGCTTCTTCGGATTCACCGAGCCCTCGGTCGAGATCGATGTGTGGTTTGAGGCGCCGGGGAAAGAGGGTCGATGGCTCGAGACCGCCGGCGCGGGCATGCTCCATCCGAACGTGCTCCGGAATGCAGGCCTCGACCCCGAGAAGGTGCAGGGCTTCGCCTTCGGCGGCGGCCTCGAGCGCCTGCTTATGGTGAAGTACGGCATCCCCGATGTGCGACTCTTCCACTCGGGCGATATCCGCTTCACCTACGCGTTCGACGAAAAGAAAGTATGAAAGTCTCCCTGACATGGCTCCAGAAATATTTCGATACGCCGCTACCCGGCGCAGACGCGATCGCAGACGCATTCACCTTTCATGCATTCGAGATAGAAGAGATGAAGGGCGATCTGATGGACGTGAAGGTGCTGCCGAATCGCGCGGCCGACTGCTTGAGCCATCGCGGCATCGCGAAAGAGCTCTCGGCTATCCTCGATGTGCCGCTCAAGCACGACCCGCTCCGTGACCCGCTCTCGGCATTCCCGCAGGCGGATGCACTCACGGTCGAGATCGAGGACCCGAAGAAGTGTTCGCGCTACATGGGTGCTCTCGTGAAGGGCGTCTCGGTCGGCCCGTCGCCCGCGTGGCTCCGTGAGGCGCTCGAGGCGGTGGGGCAGCGCTCCATCAACAACGTCGTGGACGCGACGAACTACGTGATGCTCGACATCGGTCAGCCGCTCCATGCCTTCGATGCAGCGAAGCTCGTACAGAAAGACGGCGAGTACAAGATTGGTGTGCGAAGCGCGAAAGAGGGAGAAAAGATTACGACGCTTTCGGGCGAGGAGTACGCTCTCACGCCGGGCATCCAGCTCATCACCGATGCGCATGCCGACACGTCCATCGCTCTCGCGGGCGTGAAGGGCGGCAAGGCCGCGGAACTCACGAGCAGCACGACCGATATCATCGTCGAGTCGGCGAACTTCGACGGCACGACGACGCGACGCGCGGCGCAGGCGCTCCGTCTTTTCACCGACGCATCGCTTCGTTTCCAGAATCGTCCGTCGCCGGAGCTCGCGGCCTATGGCATGCGCGATGTGCTCGCTCTCATCCATGACCTTGCAGGCGGGGAAGTCACGGGCGTCGTTGATGCGTATCCGGCGCGGCCGCAAGCCGTGCCGGTCGCCGTCTCGCACGCGCACGTCGACGGCCTTCTCGGCTCGAGCTTCACTATCGCGGACATAGAAGAGGTGTTCCGCCGGCTCGGTCTCGACACGAGCATCGAAAATGACGTCTTCGCGGTCACGCCGCCGTTCGAGCGCACCGACCTCGTCATTCCCGAAGATCTCATCGAAGAGGTCGGGCGCATCACCGGCTACGAAAAGATTCTCGCGACTGAGCTGCCGCCGCTCGCGGCTGCACCCGACCAGGCGCGCTACCGCGGCATCGAGCGCGTCAAAGATTTCCTCACCGAGCGCGGTTTCACCGAGATTTCGACGCAATCCTTCGCGAAGAGGGGCGATGTGGTGCTCGCGAACCCGCTCGACAAAGGCATGCCCGCGCTCCGCACGAGCCTCGACGACAACATGCAGACGGCGCTCGTGCAGGCGAGGCTATACGCGCCCCTCGTGCTCGCGCCCGGGCAGAAGCCGAAATTGTTTGAGATTGGCACCGTCTTCGCGAAGGACGGCGAGAAGCTCGCGGTGAAGACTTCGGAGCCAGTTGCGGATATGCCGAGCATCGAGGATGCGAACGACTATGCCCCGGTGCGATACGAGCTCGGCGCCTATAAGCCGTTCTCGCTCTACCCATTCATCGTGCGTGACATAGCAATGTGGATTCCCAAAGAGATTTCAGAAAATGAGTTCCGCGCATCTTTCGATACGCTCGTGATGAATTCATTCAGTAACCTTTCCTGTACGATTAATTTCCTCGATCGATTCGAGAAAGAGGGGAGGGTCTCCTACGCATTCCGTCTCGTCTTCCAGTCCAGGGAGCGTACCCTCACCGACGACGAGGTGAACGCCGTCATGGACCGCGTCTCCGCGGCGCTCCGCGCCGCGGGCTACGAAGTTCGCTGATTCCGAGGAGGAAAACAGACCTATTTCGTGCTATACTGAAAGCAACCGGAAACGGCTATTTTCATGGCTAAAAACACCGAAAAAGAAGCCCAAAAAGCGACCAAAGCGAAGGCGTACGACGCCTCGTCTATCACCGTCCTCGAGGGGCTCGAACCGGTGCGCAAGCGCCCGGGCATGTACATCGGGACCACGGGTCCCGAGGGACTCCACCACCTCGTGTGGGAGATCTTCGATAATGCCCGCGACGAGGCGATGGCCGGGCGCTGCGACGATATCGAAGTGGCGCTCCTGCCGGACGGCTACGTGCGCGTCGCCGATAACGGGAACGGGATTCCCGTGGGCATCCACCCCAAGACCAAAGTCTCGGCGCTCGAGACGATCATGACCGTGCTCCATGCCGGCGGCAAATTCGACAACGAGGCGTACAAGGTCTCGGGCGGCCTCCACGGCGTGGGGGCATCGGTGGTGAACGCGCTCTCGGAGCACACGAAGGTCGTCGTGCACCAGGACGGCGGCATGCACCTGCAGGAGTATAAGATCGGCAAGCCGCTCGCCAAAGTGAAGAAGGTCGGTACGACCAAGGAGCACGGCACGATCGTCTTCTTCAAGCCGGACATCACGATCTTCAGGGAGGGCATCGTCTACGACCTGGACAAGATCATCACGCGCCTGCGCCAGCAGGCCTACCTGGTGAAGGGCGTGCGCGTGTCGATCGTCGATGCGCGTGAGGCGGATGAAGCGTTCGAATCCGAGACGATCTTCCTGCGCGAGCAGAAGCTCGATGTCCCTTCGACCACGTTCTACTTCGAGGGCGGACTGAAGTCGCTCGTCGCTTTCTATAATCGGCACCAGACGCCGGTGCACAAGAACATCTTCTATGTCGATCGCGAGCAGGACAAGGTGGCGGTCGAGGTAGCGCTCCAGTATGTCGACGACATCACGCCGCGCATCACGGCTTTCGCGAACAACATCTACAACAGCGAGGGCGGTACGCACATCACCGGCTTCAAGATGGCGCTCACACGCGCGCTCAATACCTACGGCCGCGCAGCGAATATCCTGAAGGAGAAGGACGAGAACTTCACGGGCGACGACGTGCTCGAGGGCATCACGGCGGTCGTGTCGGTGAAGCTCCCGGAGATCCAGTTCGAAGGGCAGACCAAGAGCAAGCTCGGCTCGACGGAAGCGCAGGGCGCCGTCTCGACCGTCTTCGGCGAAGCGCTGGGCGCCTTCCTCGAAGAGAACCCGGATGATGCGCGCGCCATCATCAACAAAGTCCTCCTCGCGCTGAAGGCCCGCAAGGCCGCGAAAGCCGCGAAGGATTCCGTGCTCCGCAAGGGCGCCCTCGAGGGCATGACGCTCCCGGGCAAGCTCGCCGACTGCCAGACTAAGAGCGCTGCGGAGAGCGAGCTCTTCATCGTGGAGGGAGACTCCGCCGGCGGCACCGCGAAGATGGGTCGCGATCGCCGCACGCAAGCCATCCTGCCTTTGCGCGGCAAGATCCTCAACGTCGAGCGCGCTCGCATCGACAAGATGCTCGCGTCAGAACAAGTGAGGAATCTCGTGGTCGCGCTCGGTACGGCGGTCGGCGACGTCTTCGACCTCTCGAAGCTGCGCTACCACAAGATCATCATCGCGACCGATGCCGACGTCGACGGCGCCCACATCCGCACGCTCATCCTCACACTCTTCTATCGCCACTTCCGCGCGATCATCGACGGCGGCTATATCTACATCGCGCAGCCGCCGCTCTATAAGATATCGAAAGGGAAGACGGTCAAGTATGCATACTCCGATCCTGAGAAAGAAGCGGCGCTCAAGGAGCTCGGCGTCGCTCCGACGGAGGTCGCGGTCGTAGGGGAAGGGGATGACGCTGCGGAAGCGGAGGAAGAAGCGGTCACCGCGAAGAAGCCGGCGAAAGCGAGCGTGCAGCGCTACAAGGGTCTCGGCGAGATGAATGCGGCGGAGCTCTGGGAGACGACGATGGATCCCGGCCGCCGCGTCTTGAAGCAGGTGAGCGTCGATGACGCCGAGGCAGCCGATCGCATCTTCGACATCCTCATGGGTACCGACGTCGCGGCCCGCAAGTCGTTCATCCAATCGAACGCGCGTCTCGCGAATTTGGACGTATAGCCAAGCAGAAAGCGCCGCGACCCTTGGTCGCGGCGCTTTCTGCTTGGCTTAGGAGCCGAGGACGGTAACGGTCGTCGAGGCGCTGTCGTTGTCCATGTTCGACTCTGTGACCGCTTTATCGAAATTCGCAGTGATGGAGATGACCTTGTCTGCGCCGGTATCCGCCTGGTCGAAGCCCATCGTGTAGTCGATGCTGTCGCCCGGTGCGAGCGACTGCTGAGGCTCCGACTGGTAGGTGTATGCCGTCTGTGCCGGGATGGTCGCGCTCCAGCGCCATGCGCCGGTCGCGTTCGTGCCGACGTTCTTGATAGTGAATGTAACTGCCGGGCGGCTCCCTGCAGGGACGGTCGAGCTCGCGACGAACGACCCCGCTGAGCTCGTTGCGAGATAGCCGACGGCGTCTATCTTGACGACGAGGTCGGGAAGTCCGGAAAGAGTCGCTGCTGGCGGAGTCGTGGTCGCGCCGAGCAGGTAGGTGCCGGTCGTCGCTTCGCCCGCGCTTGGTACGACCGGTTTCGGCGCTCTCACGGAAGCAGGCCCCGCCGAGACGCTCGTAGAGATAGTCGAGCTCGCTGCGCCGAACGGGATGGTCGTCGAAGCGGCGGGGACGACCGAGAGGGAAGCGGCGGGAGCAGGCGTGAAGACCGAGCCGAGATACACGGCGGCCGTACCGATACGACCGACGACCGACGGGACGAAACGCGTCGAATAGACGGCAAGCCACATGCCGAGCGCCATAAGCGCGACGAACCCGGTCGCGGCGAGACCGTACACGGCCGCTTGGCGGGATGGAGATTCCTCTCTGAGCAGATTCATAGTGTGTGCTGTATACCACATCGTCACAGCCCTGCCAAGCCGGGCAGGCTTGGCAGGGCCGCCAGAATGGTGTATTCATGAGCAAGACTATCTATGGAGTGGCATATCGCGGCAGTCGTACGGCTTTTGCGGGCCGGCAGAGAGGCGTATGAGAGGAAATGGCGATTCCTCAGCCTCGCGGCTTTCGTGTTCTTCGGAAGCGTCTTCATCCTCTGGAAGTCTGATCTGCTCCCTGACCGGCCCCTTGCGCGGGCGGTATCCCCTGCGAGCGTGACCTCCCTCGCGCCGATCTCCGGCATCGAGGAGCCGACGAAGATAGCGATCCCGGCGATCGGTCTCTCGGCAAGCATCGCGAATCCGACGACCACCGGCATCGAAGTCCTCGACGGGCTCCTGCTCAAGGGCGCCGTGCGGTACCCGACATCGGCGAAGCTTAATGAGACCGGCAATGTCGTCCTCTTCGGCCATTCGAGTTATCTGCCCATCGTCGGCAACCAGGCCTACAAGACATTCGACGGTATCCAGAAGCTGGTCGCGGGGGAAGTGATTACGGTGTACGCTACGGACGCGGTGTATACCTACCGCGTACGAAGCGTCTCGAAGGAGAGCGCCGCGAGCGATGCCGGTATCCCGCTCGCGGTCACCGGGCGCGTACTCACGCTCGTGACCTGTAACTCGTTCGCGACGAAATCCGACCGCTTCATCGTGATCGCGGATCTTGTCGGGAGTCGGGGGGGGGGGGGGGGGGGGGGGGGGGG
>DATKTL010000027.1:0-20184 GCA_035531095.1 Minisyncoccota bacterium
CTTCGACGTGGACGCGAACGGCATCCTCACCGTGAAGGCCAAGGAGAAGACCACCGGCAAGGAGCAGAGCATCCGCATCGAGGGCTCGACCGGCCTCTCCAAGGAGGACATCGAGAAGATGCAGAAGGACGCCGAGGCGCACGCTGCCGATGATGAGAAGCGCAAGCAGCTCGTGGAAGCGCGCAACATCGCCGACCAGGCCGTCTACGCCGCCGAGAAAGCGATCAAGGATAACAGCGAGAAGGCGGGTGCGGAGATCGTCGCCGAAGTACAGAGCAGTATTGACGCGCTGAAAGTCGCGCGTGAGAGTGAGGACGTCGCGACCATCAAGACCGCGACCGACACGCTCTCCTCGACGCTCTCGAAGATCGGCGAGGCGATGATGAAGGCAGCGGAACAAACGCCGCCGGCAGCCGGCAGCGAGCAGACGCCCCCGTCTGACACCCCTCCGGCAACCGACGCCGAATTCAAGGAGAAGGAGTAACGATGGCAAAGGATTATTACAACGTGCTCGGCGTGGACAAGAAGGCATCTCAGGACGACATCAAGAAGGCCTTCCGTACGCTCGCGCACAAGCACCACCCCGACAAGGGCGGTTCCGACGAGAAGTTCAAGGAGATCACCGAAGCGTACTCGATCCTCTCCGACGAGAAGAAGCGCCGCGAATACGACGCCTACGGCCAGTCATTCCCGGGAGGCGCAGGCCCGCAGGGCGGCGGCCAGGGCTTCGGCGGGTTCGACTTCTCCCAATTCCAACAGGGCTTCGGCAACGGTGGCGTCGAATTCGATTTCGGCGATATCTTCGGCGATATCTTTAATGGGGGGCGAAGCCAGGCGCGCACGCCGCGCGGCCGCGATATTTCCATCGACCTGGAAATCCCATTCAAGGATGCTGTCTTCGGCACATCGCGCACCGTCCTCATCGGCAAAGTCTCCACCTGTGACATCTGCCACGGCAATGGTGCGAGACCGGGCACCGAACTCAATACCTGCACCACCTGCAACGGCAGCGGTAGCGTGCACGAGGTGCGCAACACGGTCTTCGGTCAGATGGCGAGCACGCGCCCCTGCACCGCCTGCGACGGCACGGGCAAGATACCGAAGGAGAAGTGCCCGAACTGCAAGGGTCACGGCGTCCTCCGCAAAGAAGTAGAGATGAAGATCACCATCCCCGCCGGTATCGACAACGGCGAGATGATCCGCCTCCCGCAGCAAGGCGAAGCGGTGAAGACCGGCGTCGCCGGCGACCTCTACGTGAAGGTGCATGTGAAGCCGCACCCGACCTTCCGTCGCGACGGTTCGAACCTGCTCATGGACTTGCCGGTGAAGCTCACCGACTCACTCCTCGGCACCACCGTCTCCATCGAGACTTTGGAAGGGAAGACGCTCGAGGTGAAGATCCCGGTGATGAAGCGCGCCGAAGAGCACTTGCGCGTGCGCGGCAAAGGCATCCCCATGGGCGGCAACTCCCGCGGCGACCTCATCATCCGCCTCGAGGCAGCGCTCCCGCAGAAGCTCTCCGGCAAAGCCAAGAAAATGCTCGAGGAGTTGAAAACCGAGGGACTCTAGTCTACGGGCATGTATACTGGTGGCATGTCCGCCACAGACGGTCTCGCTCAAGTGAATACGCTCGCGACGCATACCGCGCTCACCGTGTGGAATGGCGCGAGCGATTTCCTCATCATCATCATACTGCTGTCGGTCTTCTTCCTCTTCGCGTGGTATATCGGCCGCGGCCCGTTCGTCGCCGTCCTCCTCGCGTTCTATGCGGCGTATGCGCTCTACGCGATGTTCCCCTACATGTCCTATCTGCCGACCGCTCCGGCGCTCACGGCGCTCGGCGCGCACATCGGCCTCTATGCCGGTCTCACGCTCGTGTTCTATATCATCCTGCGTCGCGTCGTCGTCTCTGACTTCCTCTACATCGGCATCTTCGGCCTCATCGCACTCTCATTCCTCGGCGCGGCATTCCTGCTCGCTCTCGCATACCATGTCTTCTCGGTCTCTACGGTCTACACCTTCACGCCCGCCATCAGCGTCCTTTTCGCGCCGCAACAGTACTTCTTCTGGTGGTTCGTCGCCCCCGCCATCGGCCTCTTCTTCCTCGCCCGCTAGCTATATGGCACTCTTCTCGAAACCGTTCTCGAATATTGCTGACGAACTGAAAGCGCGCGGGCTTATCGAACTTTCTTCCGCTACTCCGGAGGAAATTTTGTCGAAGCAGCGAACCGTCTATATCGGCACCGATCCGACCGCCGACTCGCTGCATGTCGGCCATCTGACCTGGATACTTTTCATGAAGCGGCTCGGCGATGCCGGCCATAAGCTTATCTTCCTCGTGGGCGGCGGGACCGGCATGATAGGCGATCCCAAGGAGAAAGGGGAGCGACCGATGCTCACCGAGAAGATCGTCGCCGCGAATACCCGCGCGCTGAAGAGTCAATTGAAAGATATCCTCGGCCGCACTCCTTTCAAGATGGTCGACAACGCCGACTGGCTCATGAAGGTCTCGCTCATCCCGTTCCTCCGCGACGTCGGGAAATATTTCACCGTGAACGACCTCATCAAGCGCGAGATAATCAAGAAGCGTCTCGATACGCCGGATGAGAGCATCTCCTACACCGAATTCACCTACGCGCTCCTACAGGGGCTCGACTACCTCACGCTCCATAAGGAGCACGGCGTCGATCTGCAACTCGGCGGCTCCGACCAGTGGACGAACGTCCTTTCGGGCGTGGACCTCATCCGCAAGCGCACCGGCGATCAGGTCTACGCGCTCGGCTTCCCGCTCACGACCGATGCGACCGGCAAGAAGTTCGGCAAGAGCGAGGGGAATGCCGTCTGGCTCGACCCGAAGAAGACCTCACCCTTCAAGTTCTACCAGTTCTGGATTAATCTCCCCGATGCGGGGATCGAGCAGTACCTCAAGGTCTACACCTTCCTGCCCGTCAACGAGATCGGCGCCTTGATGGAACTCCATCGGCGCAATCCGGGCGAACGCCAAGCGCAAGAGACGCTCGCGCGGCTCGTGACCGAGATTGTGCACGGCCCCGCGGCGACGGCGCAAGCCGCCGCTGCGACCGACGCGCTCTTCGGCGATACCTCGTTCGACAAGCTCTCGCGCGAGGCGCTTGCCGTCGCGCTCGCCGAGGCGCCGTCGGTCGTGCTCGCCCGTAAAGACCTCGAGGCCGGCGTCTCCCTCGCCGAAGCGCTCGTCGCCGGCGGCCTCGCATCCTCGAAAAGCGATGCGCGCCGTCTTATCGAAGGGAAGGGGATTACGCTTTCGGGATTCCCAATCGAGAACCCCGCTCAGGAACTCCACACGCATGACCTCCCGGGCGGCTATGCCCTCGTGCGCAAAGGCAAGCAGGGCGTCCTCGTCCTCGTTTTGAAATAAAGAGTCAAATCAGCTATACTGGCCGAAGCGCGTCGGTGGTAGAGTGGTCAATTACAACAGGCTGTAAACCTGTCGGCTTCGGCCTACGAAGGTTCGAATCCTTCCCGGCGCACAAAGGAAATCCCCGCAAGGGGACTTTCCATTTTGTGCACCAGAGTACGCCTGGGAGGCGTACGTGAAGGATTCGAAGACCTTGCGAGCATTTTCTGAAAGAAAATCCGCAAGGTGTACTGATCCTGTAAGGGTCGAAAAGCGTAATCGCGGTCCTTCCCGGCGCACAATTTGACAAAACGATTGTATCGTGATATATAGAAAAGCAGAAGCAAATCCCTCAACAACAGGAGCTTGAAATGCATAAAGGATATCTGATGGCGAAATTGAGTGAGTTTGTTGCCATTGAACCGATGAGAACAAATGGGCCGCGGTGGAAGGGTCAAGTCGCTTTCGCATCGTTTCTGGTCTACTACCTCAAGAACCTCAACATACCGAGTGACGAAAAGTACGACTTCTGGAATATCGAGCCGTATCTGCCCGAGCTCATGGTGGATGCGTTCGAACAATTGCGGATGAGCAAGGACGAACAAGTCGCCCAGTTTCGCAAGCAATACGAAGAAGAAACCGGGCACGAAGTTCCAAACATCACTGATCTCGGGGCCAGCAACATACTCGACCAAGGTTCTGCGATCCAGACAACGCTCGGCTTCATGCTCAAAGACGTTACGGGCCAGGATTGGATCGAACACAAGATCGATACGTACTGCAATGCACAAAAATACGTGCTCCAACAGACCTTCGACAAGTTTCTGCGGCTCGTGTATCGGCGAGGACTCGCTGACATGATCGAGAAGTGCAACAAGAAAGGCATGAGCGGGAAGTTCGTCGGAATCGATCTCCGGACGTACGTCATGGCGGGACGTATCATGTTCACCTTCGCCAAACGCATCGACACGAGCAAGGACAGCTACTACAAGAAGGGCGACAATGTCGTCTGCAACGAGCACAGCGTTTCTTTCGTCGGCAGTGACGACGACCCGCTCTGCTTGAGCGCAGGCATTCAGTCGGTTCGCACTGATTTCCGTACCGCGCTCGACTTGATCGAGGACGTCATCAAGTGGTGGCCGCAGGACATAAAGGAACAGAAAAAGATGTACAAAGCAGATGCAAAAGTCGGAATGAGTTTTTGATTCCGGACGTGCAAACGAAGACTCGACGCTAGGTCGCCCGAATGGGACCTGGCGTTTTTTTATTCTCCTGTATTGGTGAAGCGGTACAATGAGCTCAACGCTGCTCTAACCTCATTCCATACGGCGCACAGTATAGACATCGTGTTAGTTATGTTGTAGCATATTTTGCAGACGTAATCCACATATCATATAGGGAGACAACAATGTTCATTAACAACGCCTTCTTTCTGTTCACCCAAGCAGTTAAGGATAGACAGTTCGGCGGCGGCCACTTTACCTTCGAAGCGTTATCAACCCGGAGAATGCATAATGGTCTCTTGGTGAAGGACACTCGAGGCAATAGTTTCGAGATGAAGACGGGTAAGCAGAATGCCGACATGCACCTGATCCTGCATTATGGTCAGGATGTTCACGGCTCCTATACTTCGCGCACCATCAGGCTCAATGATCTATTCGCAGAGAGAGTCGTCACCTACCTGCGCGACTACTACGGCGAGTATCACACAAACTGCTCGACCTTCGTCGAATATCTGCGGACCGGCAACTTCTGCGAGTGTGATGCTGAGAGATTAAGCTTCATGCTCTCTGGAGGTATGAATCGCTATACGGGACAGAAAATACGTCCGGGCGACTCCCTCTGTATCTTCTACTACAATAAGTGGGGAAGGAGCCGCAAGGGACACAAGACGCTACGGAACCATTATCGGAAGAAGGACAAGAACGTGAGTGGAGACCTCGAGAAGCTGAAAAGCGTGACGGGGTACAGATTTTCTTCGGAAGAACTGCTCAAGACGTACCGTCACGTCGTGTACGCCGATTATCATTTTATGTTCTGCATCGGCATCCATGATGGGCAGCCGGTCTTCATCCAGCAGATGGGCCTAAACGATTCAAGGGAGTCGACGGATCTGACCCCTATCATCGTATCTGTGGGCATGACGAACATGAGTAACCAAGATATACCGGCTTGCATGTTCATCAAGAGAGGAAGGCTGTAATGGGATTCACTAAGGTCCGGATGATGAAAGTCATCCGGCCTTTTTCTTTATGACTCAACACTCAACGCCATTCTAATCTCGTTCCATACGGCGCACAAAGGAAAGCCCCGCTACGCGGGGGCTTTTGCTGCCAAGACGGGCTCAAACCGGTCATCCGAAAAAGATCAGGTAGCCCAGACTAGCCACGAGAAATGCGATGATGACAATGAGAGCGGCGCTCGTCTTCGTACCGAATTCGAGTTTTTGGGCTTCACTTCTGGTCATGATTCCCTCCATTCGCTTGGTTTACCTTCTGCTCAAAAAGTACCATGCTGCGGGGCAGCATAAAGATATGGTATCGTACAACGCATATGACCAATGCGAAGCTCGCGACACTCGTCTCCGGCGTGAAGCCGACCGGCGACCTACATATCGGCAATTATTTCGGCGCGATGCGCCAGCAGGTCGAGCTCGCACAGAGCGGCAAGTACCGGCCTTTCATCTTCGTCGCCGACTATCATGCGCTCAACTCGATGCAGGATGCCGAGGAGATGAAGCGCCGCACACGCGAACTCGTGATGGCCTATCTCGCCATCGGCCTCGACCCCGAGGAGGTCGTGCTCTTCAAACAGTCGGATGTGCCGGCCTGTACCGAACTCACTTGGATCTTCGATTCGATCACCACGATGCCATACCTCATGCGCGCCCATGCCTATAAGGACGCCGAGGCGAAGAACAGAGAGATCAGCGTCGGCACCTTCAACTATCCGATGCTCATGGCGGCAGATATCCTGCTCTACGATGCTGCGGTCGTGCCGGTAGGAGCGGATCAGAAGCAGCACGTCGAGTATGCGCGCGACACCGCGGAGAAGTTCAATCGCATCTTCAAGACCGACCTCTTCAAGCTCCCTGAGCCCTACATCATGAGCGAAGTCGCAGTGGTCCCCGGCACCGACGGCCGCAAGATGAGCAAGAGCTACGGCAACGTCATCCCGCTCTTCGCTTCTCGCGATGAGCTCCACAAGCGCGTCATGAGCATCGTCACCGACTCTTCCGGCGACCGGCCCGAGAACGTCTACGCTACGCACAAGCTGGTACGCACCGAGAGCGAGCTCGGCAAGATATACGACGAGCACCGCGGTAATTACAAGATATTGAAAGAGATGCTTTTCGAGGATCTCGACCGCTACCTGGCGCCCATCCGCGCGAAGTATGAGGATCTCATGCGGGACCCCGGCATCGTCGACGAGGTGCTCGCGAGAGGGAAGCGGGAAGCCCGCGCGATAGCCGAGGCGAAGATGGAACAGGTACGCGCCGCCATCGGCGTCGCGTAAGCATCTTGACAGAGATGGAGAGGGGAGTACGGTACTCATCAGTTCGATCTTTGCGATCGATCCATTGAAACCACACCGCCAGAAAAGGAGTGCATCATGGAAAAACCTGCCGTACCGACCGGGACCGGCAATACGTGGATCATCAAACTCGGCGTCTCCGGCCCCGATGCTCTCAGGAAAGAATTCGAGCGTTCCAAATACAACGTCAGTGATCGGGCGGTGAAGATGATGCGCCAGAAAGATTACACTCTTTCCCTGCAGGAACGGTTCGCCACCATCGCCGTCCTTTCAGTCGGCGATCTGGGCTTCGACGAAGGAGCCGAATACCGGTACGCCTGCGTGCGAGCCGTGGAGCTAGGGCTCGATCTCTGTCCCCGGAGGCAGGACCTTTGTTGCGTAAAGTCTATAGGAATCAGCCACGGGGCGAGAAGATTCGGATCGCCATGACCCCGATCCCTATCCCGTCTGAAGGAAGTCATATCTTCATATTGGGATGTGGTCCTACCGGAATCCCCTGGCTCGGCGGCGACGAAATATGTCCTGACGACTTTTATGACACTGACGATCTCTTCGCTTTCATCCGCCCGCTGCTCTTCAAGGGTTCGCTATTGCGGTGACGGAAGGCCCGCACAGACATCCCACGGAAACGTGGGATGTGGTATTTTATAGGCATCATGGAACAACAGCGCACGCTCATCGGGGAACTCGGGAAGCATGTCGGCGAAATGGTGTCGATCTCAGGCTGGATCGATGTCCGTCGCGACCAGGGCAAGATGGTCTTCTTCGATTTCCGGGACCGGAGCGGCCTCGTGCAGGGCGTCGTCCTCCCCGGGTCGCCTGCGCTCGAGACGGCGAAGGAAACCCGCAACGAATACGTCGTCTGCGCCGAAGGCATCGTTAACAAGCGTCCGGAGAAGAACATCCAAGAGGGGAGGATGAATGGCGATATCGAACTCGAGATCAAGACTCTCGAGGTCCTCGCTCGCGCCGAAGGTTTGCCCTTCGATACCGATGCCGAGATCAATCTCGACACGATGCTCGATTACCGGCCGCTCACGATCCGCCGCGAGCGCGAGCGCGCGATCTTCAAGGTCCAAGCCGAGATCATCGCAGGCTTCCGTGAATATCTCGACGCGCAAGGCTTCACCGAGTTCCAGGCGCCGAAGCTCGTCGGTGACGATGCTGAGGGCGGCGCGGGCGTCTTCAAGGTCGAATACTTCAAGGATAGGAGCGCGTATCTCGCGACCTCGCCTCAACTCTACAAGCAGATGATGGTCGGCGCATTCGAGCGCGTCTACGCTGCCGGCCCGCAATTCCGCGCCGAGAAGCACGCCACCACGCGCCACCTGAACGAGATATCGATGCTCGACTTCGAGATGGGCTTCATCAAGGATCACACCGACGTGATGCGGATGATCCAGAGCACGCTGCAGCACATCACGAAACGTCTCGAGACGCGGGCGGGTGACGCTTTCCGAGCGACCGGTTCATCACTCCCGCTCGTCCCGGATTCGTTCCCGGTCGTGAAGCTCCGCGAAGCGCAGGAGATCCTCGGCGTCTCGACCGATGAGCCTGATCTCGAGCCCGAGCATGAGCGCGCCCTCTGCGAGTGGGCCGCGAAAGAGAAGGGGAGCGATTTCATATTCGTCACCCACTACCCGGTCTCCAAGCGCCCGTTCTACACGATGGAGGATGAAGCCGACCCCGGCTTCACCAGGAGCTTCGATCTCCTCTTCCGCGGCGTCGAGATCATCTCGGGGAGCCAGCGCGTCCATGACTACGACATGCTCGTCGAGAAGATACGTTCCAAAGGTCTCGATCCCGAGAAGTTCTCCTTCTATCTCATGGCCTTCAAGTACGGCCTCCCGCCGCACGGCGGCATCGGCATGGGCCTCGAACGTCTCACACAGAAGTATCTCAAGCTCGATAACGTGAAGGAGGCGACGCTCTTCCCGCGCGACATGAACCGCATCGATGTCTTGCTCTCGAGCTCTATCCCCGATGAATCCGACGGCGCTTAGGACGAATTTCAACATCCAGACGGAGGCCTATCAGGGGCCTTTCGAGCTCGTGCTCGACCTCATAGAGGCGCGCAAGCTCCTGGTGAATGATCTCGCGCTCGCGCACATCACCGAAGATTTCATACAGCATATCCGCGCACAGGAGACGTTCCCTGTCGAAGAGACCGCGAACTTCATCCAGATCGCCGCGACATTGCTCCTCATCAAATCGAAGTCGCTCATTCCGGACCTCACGCTCACCGAAGAGGAGAACGAAGACATCGACGACTTGAAGCGCCGTCTCGAAGCGTACGAGAGAGTGCGCGAGGCCACGCGCGAGCTGGCGCGCATATTCGGCACATCGCTCATGCTCCCGGCGGGGCTCCGCGCGCCCGAACCGTTCTTCGCGCCGTCGCGCGACCTCACGCAGGACGCGCTCGCCGAAGCGCTCGCCCGCGTGCTCACGGCGCGCGAGGCCGTCGAAGAGCTGCCCGAAGCGCGGGTGAAGCCGCTCATCTCCATCGAAGAGGTCATGGACACGCTCGCCAAGCGCGTGCAGAGCGCACTCACGCTTTCCTTCAAAGATTTCACCGGCAGCGCGAAGGAAAAGGTCGAAATCGTCGTATCGTTCCTCGCGCTGCTCGAGCTCGTGAAGCAGGGCGCCGTGACCGCCGAGCAGCACGAGCGGCACGGCGACATCCGCATCTCTCACACCGCCGCCGAAGCCGTCCCGCATTACGGGCACTGAGACCGAGCATCCCCAGAATGGGGCGTTGCTAGGGAGGAGCCGCACGGCTACAATAGGGGGAATGATCAGCCCTCCCGCCGCGCTCCATGCACTCCTCTTCGTCGCCGGCGAGCCGGTCGCGAAGAAGGAGCTCGCGAAGCTCCTCGAGCTCAAGGACGAGGAGCTCGCTGTCGTGCTCAGATCGCTCACCGACTCGCTCAAGGGAAGCGGCGTCACCATCGTCGAGACAGGCACCGAGGCCGAGCTGCGCACCGCGCCGGAGGCATCCGCTATCGTGAAGAAGCTTCGTGAGAACGAGCTCTCGCGCGACCTCGGGAAGGGGAGTCTCGAAACGCTCGCGGTCATCGCGTATCAGGATGGCGCATCGCGCGGCGAAGTCGATTGGGTACGCGGCGTCAATTCATCCGCATCGCTCCGCACATTGCTGCTGCGCGGCCTCATCGAGGGGCGGGAAGATGAGAAGGACAAGCGCCGCATCCGCTACAGCCTGACTACCGAAGCGCTCGCGCACCTCGGCATCGCGCGCGCGGAGGAGCTTCCGCGCGCGTCGGAGCTCTCGGCCGCCGCTCATACGGCCCTCGAAGAGAGGGAGACGCACGCTGCAGATATCCCCGCCGAATAAGATAAGATATGAACTCCGCCGACCTCCAGAAACTAGCCGAACGGACGCGCTCCATGCGAGAGGCCGGATTCGCACTCCTCATCGCATCGGGCGTCCTGGCTCTCTTCCTCTTCCTACCGCGCCTATCGAAAGATCCAGCGCCCGCCCCAGTCGCCATCGCGACGTCGACCACACCGGACGCCTTCGCGAATATCCCGCTTGAAGCGAAGGCGGCCGTCGTCTACGACACGGTGACCGGTAAGATCCTGTATGCGAAGAACGCCGATGCACAGCTGCCGCTCGCGTCTCTGACGAAACTTCTCACGGTCTATGCCGCGTTCGCCGAGCTCTCGCCGGACACGCCGATCACCATCCCGGCCGATGCGACGCATCTCGATGCTCCGCACGCTTTCAGTGCCGGGCAGGTATTCACGCTTGCCGAGCTCACGCGCCTGACCCTCACCGCATCGCTTAATGACGGCGCGACCGCCATCGCCGAAGCGACCGCTGCCCGCGAGAATCAGACCACGAACGGAGCGCTCGCCGGCGCTGCGGCCGCGCTCGACCTCTCCCAGACCTATGCGCTTAACGGCAGCGGTCTCGACGTGAGCACCGCCATCTCGGGCGGCTACGGATCCGCGCGCGATCTCGCGAAGCTCGCCGGCGCGCTCGCCGCTGAAGCCCCGACGATCGTCGCCGCGACAACACACGAGACGACAACGGGCGTCTCTCTCGCTGGTACGCATTTCTCGGTGAAGAATACCGATCCGATGGTCGGTACCATCCCGCGCCTCCTCCTCTCGAAGACCGGCTACACCGATCTCGCCGGCGGCAACCTCGCCCTCGTCTTCGATGCCGGCATCCGGCACCCGATCGCCGTCGTCGTGCTCGGCTCTACCGAGAAGAGCCGCTTCACTGACGGCACGGCGCTCGTCGCAGCGACCCTCGCGCACTTCGCGGGCGTCTCATCCCTCTGATGCCATGATCGCTTCGAACATCATCAAAGTCTTCATCCCCGCGACGGCATCGTTCGTCGTCGGTATCCTGCTCGCGCCGCTGCTCGCGCATTATCTCTTCAAATATAAAGTGTGGAAGAAGTCAGTAGGGAAGACCGCGCTCGACGGCACGAGAGCGGTCGAGTTCGAACGGCTGCGCACGACCGTTCACGCCGGCACCGAGACGAGGACGCCGCGCATGGGCGGCATCCTCATCTGGGCTAGCGCGACGCTCGTTACGATCGGCCTCTGGGTCCTGGCGCGCATCGCGCCTCTCCCGCTCTTCGAGAAGCTCGACTTCCTCAGCCGCAGCCAGACATGGATACCGCTCTTCGCGCTTCTTGCCGGCGCCTTCATGGGCTTCATCAATGACCTGTTCGACATCCGCCCGTCCGGGGAGCGCGGCGTGGGCCTGCGCACCCGGCTCCTGTTCGTCACCGCCGTATCGCTTTTCATCGGCTGGTGGTTTTATGCGAAGCTCGGCGTCACCGCCATCGGGATACCGGGAGACGGCACTTTCTCGCTCGGCGCGCTCATCATCCCGCTCTTCGTCCTCATCACGCTCGGGCTCTACGCCGGCGGCGTCATCGACGGCATCGACGGGCTATCGGGCGGCGTCTTCAGTGCCGCCTTCATGGCCTATGCCGGCATCGCCTATTTCCAGAATCAGATAAACCTGGCGGCCTTCTCCGCGACACTCACCGGCGCGATACTCGCATTCCTCTGGTTCAACATCCCGCCGGCGCGCTTCTGGATGACCGAGACGGGCACGATGGGTCTCACCATGACGCTCGCAGTCATCGCCTTCATGACGGACACGCCCGGGAACGGCTACGGCGTCATGGCGCTCCCCATCATCGCGTTCCCGCTCGTCGTCACCGTCCTGTCGAACATCATCCAGGTCGCCTCGAAGAGATTCCGCGGGAAGAAAGTGTTCCGCATCGCGCCCTTGCACCACCACTTCGAAGCTATCGGCTGGCCGTCATACAAGGTCACGATGCGGTACTGGATTATCTCCATCATCTGCGCCATCGTCGGCATGACCGTAGCGCTCTTGAAATGACATGAAGCTCGTCTCCGGCGACCGCGTGTTCCTGATGCTCGTGCTCACGCTCGCGCTCGCCGGCCTGGCGATCTTCTCGTCAGCAGCGCTCGGCCTCCTCGCACGCGAAGCGAGCTCGGTGTCGCGCGACATCCTGCTCCAGACCGGTCTCGGCTTCGGTCTCGGCTTCATCGCCTTCTTCCTCGCGCGCGCGCTGCCGCTCGCGAAGCTGAAGCATTTCGCCCCACACATCTATATCGGGACGCTCCTGCTCACCCTGCTCGTCTTCGTGCCGGGCATAGGCTTCCATGCGGGCGGCGCGACTCGCTGGATCAACCTCCGCGTCACGACCTTCCAACCGGCTGAAGCGCTCAAGATCGGCTTCGTGCTCGCGCTCGCCTGGTGGCTCGCGCCGCGGGCGCGCCAGCTCACGAACCTCAAGAAGGGCTTGTTCCCGTTCATCGCCTTTCTCGCGCTGCCGGCCGCCATCCTCCTCGCGCAACCGAACACCTCGACCACGATACTCCTGCTCGCGACCGGCGCCGTGATGTATTTCGTCGCGGGGGCGCCCTGGCGCGACTTCGGCCTCCTCGCCCTCGCTGTCATCATCGGGTTCGGCATCGTCATCCTGCTGCGGCCGTATGTGCTCGAACGAGTCAAGACCTTCCTCAACCCGTCGGCGAATTCGCTGTCGAGCGGGTATCAGATACAGCAGTCGCTCATCGCGATCGGTTCGGGCGGCCTCGTCGGCCGCGGATTCGGTCAGGGCGTCGAGAAATTCAATTACCTCCCCGAACCGGATGGCGATTCCGTCTTCGCCGTCTTCGCCGAAGAGACCGGCTTCATCGGCGCGTTCGTCCTCCTCACTCTCTTCATAGCGCTCGCCGCCCGCGGCATCGTGATAGCGGGGCGCTCGAGCGAGCTCTTCGGCGGCCTCGTCGCGCTCGGCTTCTCCTTCCTCATCATCTTCCAGGCATTCATCAACATCTGCGCGATGCTCGGCATCATCCCGCTCACCGGCCTCCCGTTGCCGTTCATCTCCCATGGCGGGACCGCACTCGCCGCCACGCTCCTCATGTGCGGCCTTATCCTGAACGTCGCCGCTCATCGGAAAGGCTGAAATGGTATACTAGGCGCTATGAAGATCGTCTTTACCGGCGGCGGGACTGGCGGCCATTTCTATCCCATCATCGCTATCGCGGAAGCGCTTTCCGACCTCGTCCGCGAGGAACACCTCATCGCGCCGAATCTCTACTACCTCGCGCCGGCCCCGTATGACGAGAAAGCGCTGTTCGAGAACAGCATCGCCTATATCCGCATCCCGGCAGGGAAGATGCGCCGGTACGCTTCCTTCCGGAACATCACCGATCTCTTCGCGACCATCACCGGGACGATAACGGCGCTCCTTACGCTCTTCCGCATCTATCCCGACGTGGTCGTGAGCAAGGGCGGGTACGCGAGCGTGCCGACCGTGCTTGCCGCGCATCTCCTGCGCATCCCGATCATCATCCACGAATCAGACGCGAAACCGGGCCGCGCGAACCTGCTCGCCGCGCCGTGGGCCGATAAGATAGCCATCGCCTTCGACAGTGCCGCGGCCTACTTCCCGAAGAAGACCCAGAGCCGTATCGCCCGCACCGGCATCCCCATCCGCAAGGCGCTCATGCGCATCGAGACGGAGGGCGCGCGCCAGTATCTCGGGCTCGAGCAGGGCGTGCCGACGATCGTCATACTCGGCGGCTCGCAAGGCGCCGTGAAGATAAACGAGACGGTGCTCTCGGCGCTCCCTGAGCTCGTCATGCTCGCGAACATCATCCACCAGACCGGCGCCGCGAACTTCAAGGGCGTCGACGCGGTCGCCAAAGTCGTCCTCTCGGGGAATCCGCACGCGGATCGCTATCACCCGTTCAACTACCTCGATCAGACCTCCCTGCAGCGTGCGGCCGGCGTCGCCGATCTCGTCATCTCGCGCGCCGGTGCGACCAGCATCGCCGAGATCGGCCTCTGGAAGAAGCCGGCGATACTGATCCCGATCCCCGAATCCGTGAGCCATGACCAGCGCACGAATGCGTATGCCTATGCGCGTACCGGCGCCGCCATCGTGCTCGAGGAAGAGAATCTCGCCTCGCACCTCCTCGTCGCCGAGGTGCGGCGGATCCTTGATGATCGCGAGCTCGCTCTTCGCATGGGGAAGGCAGCCGAGGGCTTCACTGACCCCGACGCCGCGCGCATCCTCGCACGGCAGGTGCTCGCCATCGCCCTCCCGCACGAGGCCTGACGCACATACGCTATGAACGTCGTCACCCGCATCCCGCCGAGCCCGACCGGCCATCTGCATATCGGCACAGCGCGTACGGCGCTTTTCAATTATCTTTTTGCACGGCGGCACGGCGGCACGATCGTCTTCCGCAGCGAGGACACCGATCGCGAACGGAGTTCGAAGGAGTACGAAGAAGAGATCATCCGAGACCTCGGGTGGCTCGGCCTCTCGTGGGATTCATTCTCCCGCCAGAGCGACCACACCGAGCGGTACCATGAATTGCTCGAGCGGCTCGTCGAGGAAGGGAAGGCGTATATCTCTGCCGAACCGAGCCGGAACGACCCGAACGTGACGGTCGAGGTCGTCCGCCTCAGGAATCCAGGCACTGTCGTCACCTTCACCGATCTCATTCGCGGCGATATCACCTTCGACACGACCGAGCTCGGCGATTTCGTCATCGCACGTTCGATACGCGATGCGCTCTATCACTTCGCCGTCGTCGCCGACGACATGGACGCGGGCGTCACCCACGTCATCCGCGGCGAGGACCACATCTCGAATACGCCGCGACAGATACTCATCCAGGAAGCGCTCGGTGCGACTCGGCCGGCCTACGCGCACCTACCGCTCATCCTCGACGAGAAACGCGCGAAGCTCAGTAAGCGCAGCGGCACGGCGACGAGCGTCATGGACTACCGCGATGAAGGCATCCTGCCCGAAGCGCTTGTGAACTACCTCGCTCTCCTCGGCTGGAACCCGGGGAATGATCGCGAGGATTTCTCCCTCGCGGAACTCGTCGACGCCTTCACGCTCGAAGGCGTGCAGAAGAGCGGTGCCGCATGGGATAAGGAGAAGCTTCTCTCGGTGAATCAGCATTGGATGCGCAAACTCTCCGACGATGAGTTCTTGAAGCGCCTGGACGCTAACTCGCACATGACCGATTTCAATGCCGAGAAATTTCGAAAAGCCGTTCCACTTCTCAAGGAGCGCGCGCATACGCTTATCGAGGCGAAGCAATTGCTCGAAGGAGAGCTTTCTTGCCTCTTCAGCGCGCCGGAAATCGACCGGGAGAAGCTCGTCGCCAAAGAACCCCAAGACCGCCTCGGGATGACCAAAAGCGCTCTAGAAACCCTCTCTGAGGCCGTACGATCGCTTCCTGAGGGCGTTTCTGCCGAAGCGGTGAAAGAGGCGTTTATGCCCCTTGCCGACGCCGAGGAAGCAAAGGCGAAAGGGGGCAGGGGAGCCGTCCTCTGGCCCTTGCGCTACGCTCTCTCCGGGGCAGAGCGATCGCCGGACCCTTTCACGCTCATCTCGATACTCGGCGCGGAAGAAGCGCTTTCGCGCGTGCGGAAAGCTATTGCTATACTCGCACACTAAACGTGCCGTCGCGCCATTAATCGGCCCTTCCCGAAAACCGCATATCTAGATTAAGGCGCAGGGCCGATTTACGGCACGTTTAGTGTTCGGGTATACTGGAGGGATGAATCCCGTTAGAAGTCACGGACACGACATCCTTGCGGATGGAAATGTCGAAATTATCAGCTTTAATCAAATAGGCGCTGGAACCGAGACTGTCGGGTCCGTGTCCTATTTCTAACGGGATGAAGCGCTTCGGACTCCCGCTCTTTTTTTTCGTATGCATCGCGAGCGGGATGTTCGGCAGCCCGCACCTCGCGCATGCCGATGCTGCGACCGACGTCCAGTCCAAGATCGATGCCAACCAACAACAGATAGATTCCCTCGAGTCCGATATCGCCGCGCTCCAGAAGCAGCTCGACGCCGTCGGTGCGAAGAAGAACACGCTCCAGTCCACGATCCGTTCGCTCTCGCTCTCGCAGCAGCAGCTTGCTGCGCAGATCAAAGTGACACAAAACAAGATCGCATCGGCGAACCTGAAGATACAGGAGCTCACGCTCTCCATCGGCGACAAGGAGTCCGCCATCGCCACCGACCAGGACGCGATCGCGAAACAGCTTCGAAGCATCACTGAATCAGAGCAGGTCCCGCTCGTCGCCGAGCTCATCTCCGCAGACACGCTCGGCGATGCGTGGCGTGCGGCCGACCAAGCGGTCCAATTCAATCAGGCGCTCGGGAGCAACATTTCCGATTTGCGCGCCACACGCACCGCACTCGCCACGAATCGCGATCAAGTGACCGCTGCGAAGGCGAGCCTGCTCGCGCTCCAACAGGACCTCACGCTCCAGAAACGCTCTGTCGATGCGAGCAAGGCTGCCCAGCAACAGCTGCTTGCCCAGACCAAGAATCAGGAATCGACCTATCAGCAGATCATCGCCCAGAAGCAGGCATCAGAAAAATCGTTCGAATCGGAACTCATCAGCCTCCAGAGCCAGCTGAACCTCATCGTGCACCCGGGACTCCTGCCGAAAGTAGGCACCGGCGTCCTCTCGTGGCCGTTCAGCGCCGCCTTCATGTTCAATTGCAGCCAGCGCAAGAACATCTTCGGGAATCTCTTCTGCATCACGCAATACTTCGGCAATACGCCGTTCGCCACCGCGAACCCGCAGATCTACAGCGGCCATGGGCACGACGGCATCGATATCGCGGCGCCGATCGGCACGCCGATCCATGCGGCGCTTGCCGGCACCGTCCTTGCCACCGGCAACACCGACCTCGTGCATGACTCGAGGGGCCATCAATGCTACTCCTTCGGCAAATGGGTGATGCTCGTACACGGCAACGGCATCAATACGATGTATGCGCACCTCTCCGAGATCGACGTCTCGAAAGGGCAGCCGGTCACGACCGGCCAGGTGATTGGCCTCTCCGGCATGACCGGCTATGCGACCGGACCGCACCTGCATTTCGGCGTGTACGCTACCGAAGGTACCGAGATCATGACGCTCCGCCAATTCCGCGGCGCGACTATCGGCTGCGCCGATGCCACCATGCCGGTCGCCACGCTCACTGCCTACCTCAACCCGCTTTCGTATCTCTAGTTTCTAGCGATCTTTGCCGAGCAGGAGCGAGTGGGGAAGTCGCTCTCAGATTAACAAGGGCCGCTAGCACTCTACCTCTTGAGAGGGGTATACTAGAGTCATATGTTCGCGACACTTCGCACCATCTTCTGGGCTCTCGTCCTCCTCCTCGCCCTATCCTTCTTCGGCATCAGCATCCGGGAGATCGTCAATTCTCCCGCAGGGCAAGCGAACTTCAGCTTTATCCACAGCCTCCTCCTGCAGGCGTGGCAATGGGCGACATTCTGGATCCGACCGCCGGCTTGACTCTAGGACCCCAACTTTCGGAGACGGTTCTACTTTTCTACATCTACGATGATGAAATCTCGGCTCGCCGAGACGGAGGATGGGGAAGAGTCTTGCTATGCGGTACAATGACCTCTATGGACTTCAACAAGATGCCAAAGCTTATAGCCGACCGGACACACCTAAATAACAATAAGGCGTGGTTCTTCTTCGGGTTCTCCTCGGGAGATGACGACTCAGCGTTCCTTCTCCCCCCGCAAAGCGCAAAAGGATTCTCAGAACAATTGCAGAAGATGATCGAACGCTACGAGAAAGAGTTCGGCCCGATAGATATGACCGGCCTCGAGACCGGCATCCAGTCGCCGATACAGCCGCGCTAGGCAACATTGTGCGTGTGGGATTATACACACGGCTTACGGGAAGAGGAGCGAAAGATTGTGCGTGTGCACCTAACGCGGCACAATCTTTCGAATCTTTTGCGCGCATGCCCTCTGGGCCATATTCGCAAAAGATATATTGTGCGCACTATAGAGAGAAAGCCACCTCATAGAAAGAAGCCTCTCACGAGGCTTCTTTCTATGCTCCCCTTTCCTTATTTGAGCGCAATGACGACGACCTGGATCAGACTGATAACCGTACTGATAAATCCGGTCCAGAAAGCATAGACCTCGAGATTCTTCGCCCAGCTTTTTCTCTTACTCATATAGGGAAGAGGATACCACACCGGGACCTGCCATTAACGGCGTTTATCCCTTTATCCGCTAAGCCGCTCCCCTGCCCTCACCTGACTATCCGGATGATGAGCGTCACGAGCGAGACGAGCATCGAGAGGAATCCGGTGAGCACCGCATAGATCTGGAGCCGGCGCGCGTGCTTGCTATGCGATCTGGTGTGGAGCGCTTTGCCGAGAAGCCGTTTCTGACTGTAATCGAGCGTCATGGATCAGCACGAGACATTCGCGACGATGAAGTCATAAGCGTCATCGACCGTATCGACGAGCGTGTAGAGGGCCATATCCTCTTTATCGATATTCGCGAATTCTCCAAAAAGCGTTTTCTCGATTACCGACAAGAGCGGCTCCCAGTACTTCTTGCCGACGAGGACGATCGGCACCTTGCGGATCTTCTTCGTCTGCACGAGCGTGACGATCTCGAAGAATTCGTCGAGCGTGCCGAAGCCGCCCGGGAAATAGACATACACCTCGGAAGCGTACGTGAGCATCACCTTGCGCACGAAGAAATGGTCGAAGACGAAACGGTCGGTGAGGAACTTGTTGTAGCCTTGCGCCTGGGGCAAGTTGATATTGAGCCCGACGGAGGCGCCGCCGGCCTCGAATGCACCCTCGTTCGCGGCCTGCATGATGCCGGAACTGCCGCCGGTGACGACAGCGAATCCCTTCTTCGCGAGACGGCCGGCGAGTTCGGTGGCGTACCGGTATGACTCGTCCGACGAAGTGGTGCGCGCGCTACCGAAGAATGTCACCGCGAGACTGTAGTGGCGGATGACGTCGAAGCCTTCGACGAACTCCGACATGATCTTGAATATGCGCCACGACTCGATCTTGTTCGGCTTGCAGACGAGGAGCGGTCGGTCCTCAGGCATCGCCTGACGGCCCTCATGCACCGCTTGCGCGAGACGTTCGGCTGTCTGGTCGTCATTCGTATTCATATTCATATCCGTATTCATATATATAAGCTCATTGTAGCACTACGATGCGCTCGCGCAGACGAGACCCCGTAATGCACGACCGGTCAGAGGCCGGAGCAGTTCGCCGCCGGCGCATACCCCGCAGCCTCGGCGGCCTCGGCGGAGACGAACCAGACCTTATTGGCATCAGAGATGCGACTGGCGCCCGCGCACCCTGGCGGGTAATATCGCGTCCCGCTCTTCGAAGCGACGACGCCGGCGCTCCCAGCCGGCACCCCGACCCCTGGTGTCGGAGCCTGCCCTGCCTCCAGGATGCCTCCCTTTCCTCCCTGCCCCGCATCGAGGCCCGCAAGGTACCCGAGCCCGAAGGAGGCCGAAGAAGCCAGGAGGAGCACCATTATGATGAGTACGTCCCGCGGGACGCGGCTCAGGGCGTTTTTGCATTTTTCCCTCGCTTCTGCTATAGTCATCAAGTAAGACTATACCACTATGGCATCAACGAAGGCTGGAGGTTCAGCTAAAAACCTGACTGATTCGAATCCGCAATACCTGGGCGTGAAGCTCGGCGACGGCTCCACGGCGAAGCCGGGCGCTATCATCGTCCGCCAGCGCGGCACCAAGATCGAGGCGGGCAAGAACGTAAAGGTCGGCAAGGATCACACGCTCTATGCGGTCGCCGACGGCAAGGTCTCCTTCCGCACGCGCCGCAAGACGAGCTTCACCGGCCACTCGATGACGAAGAAAGTCGTCGACGTCCTCTAACATCTGATACGAAAAA
>DATKTL010000028.1:0-24025 GCA_035531095.1 Minisyncoccota bacterium
GCGCGCGAGCACGCCGACGTGTTCGTGCTCCGTGACCGAGTAGCGGCCGAGCTCGAGCATGTCGCCGAGGACAGCGATGCGCCGAAGCGCATGCGGGAATGCCTTCAACGTCTCGAGCCCTTGCTCGACCGCGACCGGCGAAGAATTGTAAGAATCGTCGATGATGACTGAGCCATTCTTCCCGGCGAGCAGGCGGCCGCGGCCGGCCGGCGGCTCATAGCTCTCAAGCGCCTTGAACGCATCGGGAAGCGCGATGTCGAAGGCGAGCACAGCCGCGAGCGCGGCAGCCGCCGGGAAGATCTGCGTCGTGCCGACTGAACCTTTCACGACGAGACTTCCTTTCCTCTCGCCCATCACGGCATCAGCCCGCATGCCGGCGACCCGTCCCTCTTCTTCATAGAAGCTGATGTCCTTCACCTGTACCATCGCACCATCGGCGAGGCCGTAGGTGATGATGCGCGCCGGCGTGCGCATGGCGCTCTCGAGCGCATACGGATCGTCAGCGGAGATGATGAGCGGTGCGGCGGCATGGAGCGCGTATGCCGGCGAGAACTCCTCTTCGCGCACGGCCTCGGGCGAGGCATAGGCCTCGACATGCACCGGCACCTCGGGCAAGCGCGTCACGACGACCGCGTCGGGCGTCACGATGCGCAATATGCGCGCAAGGTCGCCTGGGCGGTCGGCACCCACCTCGAGCACGAGCATCTTCGGGTACTGATTCGGCAGGACGAGGAGGGCGACCGCACGCTTCGCGAGCGAGAACCACGCGAGAGGATTATCCCACGGGTTGTCGACGCCGAGGATAGTGAACGGGACGCCGAATTCGCTATTGAAACTCTTCTCGCTCTTGCGCACGAAGAAACGGGTCGCGAGCACGGCGGCGACCGCATCCTTGGTCGAGGTCTTCCCCACCGAGCCGGTCACCATCACGATATGCGGCCTGTAGCGGCGCACGACCGCGCGAGCGAGGAGGGCGAGAACGGATGCTGTGATGAATCTGATGATCTTTTTCATGCGGAGATTGGTCGTTTATCCCGGGGTCGTCGAGGTGGCGAAGCCGCGATCGGGCGGTATCTGGTAATAGTCGATGAGAAAGTGCGTGAGGTCAAGGAAGGTCGTATCGAGCGTCTCAGACGCATACTCCACGTGCTGCGGATCATCCGTGTAGAGCAGGATGATGAAGCGCGGGCTATACGACGGGAAGAATCCGACGAATGAGTGGAAGAAGCGGTTGGTGTAGTACCCGCCGTGCCCGTTCGTGAGCTGCGCCGTGCCGGTCTTCGCCGCCACCGACATGGTCGGGATGATGGCCTTCCCGTTCTCGAGCTTCGTGTCGAACATCTCGGTCATCATCTGCGTCGTCTCGCGCGCGGCGGTCGCCGAGAAGACCCGAGTCGTGCCGCTCCAGTCGAGCGTCCGCGTGATGCCGGAATCGAGGCGTATCGCGCTCACCAGATGCGGCTCGACCATCACGCCGCCGTTGGCGACCGCACCGAGCGCGCGGATCATCTGCACGGGCGTGACCGCGATACCCTGCCCGAATGACATGTCGTCGAAGTTCACCTGCTGCGTGGTCGCGAGATTGCTGAGGAGCGCATGCCCTTCGTTCGGCAGGTCGATGCCGGTCTTCTGTCCGAAGAGCGTCGTGAAGTAGGAACGGAACTTATCCTGCCCGAGCTCTGTCGCCACCCACGACGCGCCGACGTTGAGCGACTGCAGGATGGTCTGCTTCACGCCGATGACGCCCTTCGGCTTCAAGTCCCAATCGCAGATCTTCATCGTGTTGACGGTGATGCAGCCGGGGTCATCGAAGGTCGATTGCGGCGTGATGGCACCTGCATCGAGTCCCGAAGTCATCGTGAGCGGCTTCATGATGGAACCGAATTCATGCACCTGCTCGACGAGCGGATTCCCGAGGAGCGTCGGATCGACGCTCTGCAGATCATTCGCATCGTAGTCCGGATAGCTCGCGAAGGCGACTATCGCACCGGTCGCGGGATCCATGACGATACCGCCTGATTGCTTGCTCGAGTACTGCTCATTGACCGCCGCAAGATCATGCTCGAGCCTGGTCTGCACGTCCGGTTCGATGGTCGTCACGACGGAGCCCTCGCGCGCATCTTTGGCGTTCACGAGCAGATTGCCCACATTCGAGAACAATTCCGCGAAGAAATTCTTATAGAGCGAATCGCCGCTCCGCGAGAGCGTGCCGTCATACTCCGCCTCGAGGCCGGTCTGGCCGACGAGCGTGTCGCCCGAGCCGTAGGAGACGATACCGATCGCTTGTGACGCGAGCGTCCCGCCCGGATAGTAACGCCAGCGCTCGCGAAGCACCTCGACGCCCGGGATGTTCTCTGCCGCGAGCGTCTGCCCGACTGCGTCCGGGATATGCTGTGCGACTTCGACGTACACGAGACTCTTCTTCGCAGCGGCCGCGAGGAACGCATCATGCGATACGGTCGTCGATGCGACGGCGGCTATCGCCGTATACGCGGCTTCCGGATCCTGGACGGTCTGCGGGTTTATCGCGACGAGGAATCCGGTCTCCAAGGTCGCGGCGGAGATGTTCGTGCCGTCCTTGCTCGTGAAATAGATCGCGCCGCGGTCGAAGAGGCCGCTCCCGCCGGAGGCGAACTGGCGATCCGCTTTCTGCGCGTAATCGTCGCCGTGCACGATCTGGACGAAATAGAGCCGCACCAGGACGAGCACGGCAGCGAGGACGATAAGCGCGAGGACGAAACGGATGCGAGAACGGAACTGCGCGCGCATGATGATGTCCTAGCGGAGCGCGGTCATGCTCGTGGCGGGCACGAATATCTGCGCGAGCGGTGCGGCGTAGCCGACCGTGCGGTAATCGAGATCCTGGATGCTCGCGATACTCGAGAGGTACTGCCCTTCGAGGACGGCGACCGCCGCTTCATCATTCTTCACCGACTGCGAGAACTCGACCGTGAGCGCCGCATAGCTCATGACGACCGCGATGAGGCCGATGTAGGAGACTGCCAAGACCCCGACCGCACCGGAGAGAAGCGATACGATGGAGAACTTCGGATGGAGGCGGAAGTTATGCATAGGAAAGATGAGGTTCGAGAGCGCCGAGCGACGCTGCGGGAGCCTCCGCGGCACTCTTCTCGAAGACGCGCAGCTTGGCGCTCCGCGCGCGGCGGTTCGCGAGTATTTCCGCGCGCGATGGGGCGATCGGTTTCTTCGGCGTGAGCATACCCAATCCCGATTCGGCGGCGTCGCGGAGGATGTGCTTCACGATGCGATCCTCGATGCTGTGGAACGAGATCACCGCCAGGCGCCCTGAGGGCGCGAGCGCGGCGAGCGCGGCGGCGAGCCCTTCGCGCAAGCTGCCGATCTCGTCGTTCGTCGCTATGCGGAGCGCCTGGAAGGTCTTCGTCGCCGGATGAATGCGGCGCTCGTGATACCACTGCGGCGTACCGGCTTTGATGGCCGCCACGAGCGCGTCGGTCGTGAGGATGCGCTCTTTGCCGCGCGCGTCGACGATGGCGCGCGCGATGCCGCGCGCGAAACGTTCCTCGCCGTACGTGAAGATGATGTCAGCGAGCTCCGACTCGGTAGCGGAATTCACGATGTCGGCCGCCGTCTCGCCGCTCTCGCCATAGGTCATGAGGAGCGGCTCATCCGCCTGGAAGGAGAAGCCGCGCGGCGAGGCGATCTGGTACCCGCTCCAGCCGAGGTCGTAGAGCATCTTGTCGGCACGGCCGATGCCGAGACGTTCGAGGATGTGCGCGAGATTACGGAAATTGTCGTTCACTAGATGCGCGATCGGCCTATGCGGGCGGCGGTCGAGCGCATAGGCCGCACGGGCGCGCTCAACCGCCGCCGGATCGGCATCGATGCCGATGATGACGCCGTCCTCGCCGAGGGCGGCGAGCATCGCCGCGAAGTGCCCGGCTCCGCCGAGGGTCGCATCGACGACCGTATCGCTCGGCTGTATGTCGAGGGCTTCAAGCACCTCGCTCATGAGCACACTGTCGTGGCGAGCTTCCATATTATTTCCTATCGACGGCATCGAGCGTCTCGGCAAACGCATTGGCGTCGCGTTCGATACCGGCGGTGTACTTCTTCCACGCGTCTTCCTCCCATATTTCGACCCGGTCAGCGACACCGGCGATGACCGCCTTCTCCTTGATAGACGCGAAAGACTTCAAATGTTCCGGAATGAGCACGCGTCCGGCTTTATCGACTTCCGCCTCAGAAGATCCTGCGAGGAAAAGCCGCGCGAGACCTCGACGCGCGGCGCTCCCGTTCACTTCGGCAGCATAGGTCCGTGCCTCCTTCTCCCACGCCTTGCGGGAATAAAGATAGAGACAATTATCAAGACCGCGGGTCACCACGACCACGCGGCCTAAATCCTTCCGGAATTTCGATGGGACCGAAATCCTATTCTTGGGATCAAATGTGTGTAGGTATTCTCCGAGGAACATGAGGAAAGATGGCTATGTGACTGGGAATCAGGCCACCACTCCCGCTTCCCACTCCGCTAACCATCACTAGATTCTATACCACTTTCCCCCACCACCCTATTCTAGTTATCCCCAGTCAAAGCGAAAACCGGCGAAGCAGAGCCTTCGCCGGTCCGGATCGAAACGTCGTATGACAGCGCTACCGCGGCCGCATGAGGGGGAAGATCTGCCCTTCGCGTATGGACACATCCTCAAAGAAATCGAAGAGTCGTTCGGACACGCCGAAGCCGAAGGCCGGCGGCATGCCGTACTCGAGCGCTTCGACGAACTCAGCATCCGGCATCTGCGCCTCCTCGTCGCCTGCCTCGCGCAGCTCTTGCTGGCGCGTGAAGCGCTCCTCCTGGTCGACCGGGTCGTTCAACTCGCTGAAACCCTTGCCGATCTCGCTTCCGGCCATCATGACCTGGAAACGCTCCACGACGCGCGGGTCCTTCTCGCTCTTCTTGGCGAGCGGTTCCATGTAGACCGGCACGTTTACGAGGAAGCCGGGGCCCTCGATGGTCTTGCGGATCTGCTTCCACGCGATATCGACGAGGCGCTCGATGCCGGCGCCCTTCTCGAAGGGCATGTCCCTCTTCCGGAGCGCCGCCGCCCAGTCGGCGCGCTCATCGAGCGGGTCGAGGCCGTACTCTTTCTGCATGAGCGCGCAGTAGTCATACGTCTGCCACTCACGGTCCAAATCGATTTCGAATCCTTTTATGGAAAATGTCCGCGTCCCGTACACCTGATCGGCGATGGTGCGGTAGAGATCGGTGATCATGCCCATGCCCGCCTCGTAGTCCTTGAACGCCTCGTAGAACTCGAGCTGCGTGTAGTCCTGCGCGTGCTCCGCCGACATGCCTTCGTTCCGGAAGATGCGGCCGATCTCGAACACTTTCGGGAGGCCGGCGACGAGGAGGCGCTTCTGCCAGAGCTCGCCGGCGCTGATGCGCAGGTACACGTCCATATCGAGCGCATTGTGATGTGTCGCGAACGGCCGCGCTTCGGCGCCGCCGGTCGTCGTCTCGAGGACCGGCGTCTCCACCTCGATGAAATCCCGTTCGAGGAGGTAGGATCGGATGACGTTCCAGAACTTCGAGCGGCGCTTGATACGTTCGGCGAGGTCCTTCGTGAGCAGGATGTCGAGATAGCGCTTGCGGAAACGCTCGTCCTCGTCCTTGATGCCGAACCACTCGTCGGGAAGCGGCCGGAGCGACTTCGCGAGCATGCGCCACCCGGTCGCGCCGAGTGACGGCATGCCGCGCTTGGTCGTGAACGCCCTGCCGGCGACCTCGATGACGTCGCCGGTGTCCACCATATCAATGAAGAGGCCGTACGATGCGTCGCCGAGCTTCTCGCGCTCTACGAAGCACTGCCCTTTCGTCCCGTCGAAGAGGTCGACGAAGAGCGAACCGCCGTGCTCGCGGATGCTCATCACGCGCCCGGCGAGTACGACCTGTTCATTGTTCGCCTCGAGCGTCCCGTGGTTCTCGAGGAAATCATCGATCGCGTGGGTACGCGATGTGCGAGCCGGGTAGGCGTCCATACCCGCCGCTTTGAGGCGCTCTATTTTGGCTATGCGCTCCTCTCGGATGTCTTCGAGTACCATATGGCGCTAACTATAACAGAAAACCGCCCGGCTCGCGCCGGGCGGTTTTCTGTTCCGAGTCAACGATCTATCTCGCTCTTCATCATGCGCACCTCGGCCGTACTTAGATGCGGGAGTGACCGGTGTGTCGAGCCGGGGACACCCTCGAATGCCGTCTGGAGGATCTGGAGCGCATCGCCGTGCGAGACCAGGACGACGTCTCGCCCCGTATATCGTGTCTCGAGCTCTTTCACGAGCCCGGTCGTGCGAGCGCGGACGGCGTCGACGCTTTCGACACCGTTATCAGTATGCGAGGAATCCCGCGCGTCCTTGTTCCATACATCCTCATAGTGACGATTGCGTTCTCGTTCCCAATCGCCGAAGGAGCGTTCGCGCAACTTTTCCGAGAGAATGATGCCCGGTACGCCAAGCACTTCCGCGATAATCTCGGCCGTCTCGCGCGCTCGCGTGAAGTCGGAAGACACGACAAGCGCCGTGCCATCGAGCTCGCCGCTCGCCTTCAATGCCTCGACTGACGCGCGCACCTGCGCCTTCCCTTCTTCGGTCAGCCCGAAACCGGTCGTGCCCTCCTCAGGGTCGGAAAGGATAACTCCTCGTACGTTCGCAAGGCTCTCTCCGTGTCGAGCGAGAACGTACCGGTTGTTCACATCCGATCCAGGATTACGCGACCTTCTCGATCGTGTACGTCTGCTTGCCCGACGGAGTATCGAAACTGAAGACATCGCCCTTCTTCTTGCCCATGAGCGCGCCGCCCAATGGCGAGACGTGCGAGAGCTTCTTCACGCGCATATCGGCTTCTTCGCTGCCGACGATGGTGTACTCGTGCGCCTCGACGCTACCGTCCTTCCTGATGGTGACCTTCGAGCCGAAGCTTATCTCGCTCTTCTTCTTGCCATCGGTGACGATCTTCGTGTTCTTCACGAGCTCCTCGAGCTTCTTGATGCGCTCTTCGGTCGCGGCCTGCAAGTCGCGCGCTTCCTGATATTCGGCATTCTCCGAAAGATCGCCGAGCGACCGAGCGTATTCGAGGTTCTTCGCGATCTCGGTACGGCGCACCGTCTTCAAGTGCTCGAGCTCTTTGAGCATCTCATCGAACTTCTCCTGCGAAACGACGGTCTCTGGTGTATCAATCATAGTGATTGCATTGTACGTGAGCGGCGCTAGAGCGCAATAGCCGTCGAGGTCGCCGTATCTGCCTGCACCGTGCTCGTCGCGACGGAGGGGCCGCCGACGTACGGCGAGTTCTCGCTATGGAGCGCATCGAAAAGCTGCCGCATGACATTCACCGCCTGCTCGCCGGCGCCCGAGGGACCGCGCTCGAGCACGACCGCGAATGCGTACTTCGGATGGTCATAGGGGAAGAAGCCTTCGACCCAGGCATTGTCGTACTGGTTGTGCGTGCCGGTCTGCGCGGTGCCGGTCTTCGCGGCGGCGCTCACGTACGGCAGGTTGATGGCTTGCGAAAGCGCGCTCGTGACGCCTTGCCGCATGCCCGCGCGCACGACTGCGAGCGCCGCCGGGCTGACCGGCACCGTCGTGTACGCCGGCGCCTGCCCGGCGATGAGGGTCGGTGTGAAGAGCTTCCCGCCATTCGCGACCGCCGCGGTCGCGCACGCCATCTGTATCGGCGTCACCTGCATCGAGTACTGCCCGATCGCAGTGAAGTACGTGTCCCCCGTATACCATGGTTCTTTGAAGACCGCTTCCTTCCATGCGGGCGTCGGCAGCAGGCCTGCGGCTTCTCCGGGAAGATCGATGGCAGTCGTCGTGCCGAGGCCGAATCGCCGATACCAGTAATCGAGCCGATCGATACCGAGACCTTTCTGGCTGCCGAACCCGCCGCCGACCGTATAGAAGAAGACGTCCGACGACCAGGCGATAGCCTTCTCCACGTCGACCGGACCGAGCGCTTTCCAGCCTTTATAGATGAACGTCTTGCCGGGATGGTACGGATCTGGCAGCGAGAGATATCCGGGATCGTCGATGACGGTGCTCGGCGTGATGACGCCATCGGTGAGCGCGCCTGAGGCGACGAACGGCTTCACGATGGACCCCGGCGCGTAGACGCCCTGCACAGCATGATCGAGAAAGGGGCGTCCGGGATCCGCATTATACGCATTGATCGTACCCGCCGGGCCGCCGCTCGCCATGACATTCGCATCAAAGCTCGGGTAGGAGACGAGCGCGCGCACGGCGCCGGTATCGACATCCATGATCACGCCGGCGCCGGCGATGAAGCCCTTGCTCCTCGCCGTGTCTGCGACCGCGCTCGCGAACAGCTCCTGGAGATTCGCATCGACGGAGAGCTCGAGCGTCTTCCCTTCGACGGCAGGAACGACCGTCCCTTCGGAACGTATCTTCCCGACCGCATCGGTCTCAGTGAGCATCTGGCCGTTCGCGCCGGTAAGCATGCTGTTATATTCCGCCTCGAGCGCAGAGACTCCTTTTTCGGTCATGTCGTAGTACACGCCGTTAGCATCCTTCTTCGGGTATGAGACGTACCCGATGACCTGGCTCAATGACGGCACCGGGTAGTACCGCTCGACCGAGCCGTCGGGTTTCGAGACATTCTCCGCGAGCACGACGCCATTGACGTCAGTGATGATGCCGCGCGGCGCGAATATCGTCGCGACTTCGAGAGAGTTATGCGCGCTTTCGGCGGCATAACTCGCACCATTGCTGATCTCGATATTCCACGAGCGAGTGATGAGTATAAGGAAGAGCAGCGTGAGACCGGACGCAAGTAGGAGGAAGGAGGAGCGCGGAAGCGGTTTCTCGATCCGGCCTTCGAAACGCTCCCGGTTGAAATCGGGCGCATTGGATGCGTCGAGGAATATCTCGTCTGGAGCGATCTCGGGGTCGCGGGGTCGCCGCTTCTTCCACAGCATCACCCCATGATACCCGCCTTCAGCCGGCTGTGCACGAAGAGAGCGACGGCCGTCACGATCGCTCCCGAGATCGTAAAGAGCGGCAGCGAGCCGCCGTGCGGGACGTAGTAGAGCGTATCCGCGAACAGGCCCGCCGCGAGCGGCACGAGCGGCTCGAAGAGCGCCATGCCGAGTGCGAGGCCTGCGGTAAGTGGCCACGGGAAAAACAATACGGAAAGGAAAGTGAGGAGCGTGCCGGCTCTGCGTATCATGGGAGCGTGGAAGTCGCGAACGTCATCGGCGCGACGCCGGTCGCCCGCAGTTCCACCCACGCTATCGAGAACGGATTCGCCGCGGGCAGGATGCGCAGCGTGACTGCCGGTGAGAGTGGATCGCTATCGATGCGTACGACGCTCCCTATAGGGAGCTGGCCCGGGCCCGGGACGGATACGACATCGCCGACAGCGATATTCGCGGCGCGGGCGACCGACGCGCGCAGAGCGCCGCCGCCCTCGCCAATAACGGTGAGCGGGATATTCGCGCGACCGACCCAGCCGCTCGTCGCGGTACCGGCGGCAGAGAAAAGCGTCACGCGCGAGAAATCAGCGAGCACCGAAGAGACCATGCCGATCGGCACGCCGCCCGCGGCGAACGCCTCCATGCCGAGCGCCACGCCTTCCTTCCCGCCGGCGGCGAGCACGAGCGTGTCATACGGGCTCTCCGGCGGATGCGCCACGACGCCGGCGAGCACGCCGGGAGCGGCCTTATCAGCCGTAAGCGCCGAGAGATCGGCGAGCTTCGTCTGGAGCGCTTGATTCTCGCTCGCGAGCGCCGCATTCTCGCTCGCGAGCGTCTCGTTCGATGCCGCAAGCTTCGCCGTGTCGCCGAGACCGCCGAGGAGGGCGTGGCTCTGTGCCGAGAACGTGCCGGCTATGCTGAACACCGGCGTGAATGCCTGCCAGAAGAGATCCGGCGCGACGAGCCGGAGGCCGAGCGCAAGGATAGCGAACAGGAGCGCGAGCGCGCCCCACGAGACGCTTCGTCCCGACAGGATCGCATTACGCCTCGCTAAGGATGTCTTCTTCATCGATGAAAAAATCGGCGTAGGGTTCCGGATTCTCGGTCACCATGCCCGCGCCGCGCACGACTGCCGTGAGCGGGTCCGGTGCGACGCGTACCGGCACGCCGAGCATCTTCGCAAGTATCTGCGGCAAGCCGCGCAGGAGGGCGCCGCCGCCGAAGACGGTCACGCCGCGCTCGAGCACGTCGGAGAGGAGCTCCGGTGGCGTCGCTTCGATGACGTCCTTCATCGCGTCCATGAGCGCGTCAAGCGACGGGGTGATGGCTTCGCGGATGTGGCTGTCGGTGAGCACAACCTCGCGCGGGAGGCCGGTCGCGAAATCGCGGCCGCGGACGCTCTTCGAGAGCGACTCGAGGAGCGGCGTCACCGAGCCGATGCTTATCTTCACATCCTCTGCGGTCGGCTCGCCGATGCCGAGCTTGAACTCGCTGCGCACGTAATCGATGATGTTCTCATTGAAACGGTCGCCGGCGACTTGCGAGCTCTTGCTCGCGACCACGCCCCGAAGCGCGATGACGGCGATGTCGGTCGTGCCGCCGCCGATGTCGAGCACCATCGTCCCGACCGCCTCCGCGACCGGCAGCTTCGCGCCGATAGCGCCCGCCACCGGCTCCTCGAGGATGATCGCCTCGCGCGCGCCGGCATTGCGCGCCGCGTCGCGTACTGCGCGGCTCTGCACATTGGTCACGCCGGTCGGCACGCCTATCACGACCCGCGGTCCGAAGAGCTTCGCACGGCCGTTCTGCGCCTTGTTGATGAGGTAGGTGAGGAGCTCTTCCGTCACTTCGAAGTCGGAGATGACGCCATGGCTGAGAGGACGCACCACGCGGATGTGCGCCGGCGTCTTGCCGGACATGACCTTCGCTTCCTTCCCCACCGCGACGACCTGATGCGTCTTGTCGTTCACCGCCACGACCGACGGCTCGTTGATGACGACGCCCTTACCCCGCACGTAGACGAGCGTATTGGCCGTCCCGAGATCGATGGCGATGTCGTTGCTGAACAGGACATTCTTGGAGAATCGGGCCATAGCTATTTCGTACCGAAGCCCGGCTTCGATAGGTTTTCTCGCGAGACTTTCTCCACGGCGCCCGTCGCGCGATCCACCACCTCGAATAAGCCGGTCGCGACGGCGTCCTTGCCGACCACGATGCGCTTAGGCATGCCGAGGAGATCGCTCTCCGCGAATTTCTCGCCGGCACGCAGGTCGCGGTCGTCGTAGAGCACCTCGATACCCGCCGCGGTCATCTCGCTGTAGAGCGCGTCCGCCATCTTCGAGGCTTCGTCGCCGCCCTTCCCGAGCGAGACGAGATGATACTTGAAGGGCGCGACCGCCTCGGGCCAGACGAGACCCTTATCATCGGAGAGCGTCTCGACGATGATGCCCATGAGCCGCGTCGGGCCGATGCCATAACTCCCCATCACGACCGGTTTCTCGGCACCCGCCTCATCCTTGTACGACAGACCGAGCGGCTCGGAAAAACGCGTACCGAGACTGAAGATGTTGCCCGCTTCGATAGCCTTCTTCTCGACAAGCTTCCCTTTCTCGAGACCCAGCTTCGCGAGCGTCTCGTCGTTATACACCTCCTTGTTGACCGCGATGCGCTTCTCCTCGTCTATGTAAATGACATCTTCGCCGGCATCGGAGACGGTCTGGAATTCCTCAGAAAACTCGCTGAAGATGCCGCCGGAGGCGAACGTGACGTACGTCTGCGCCCCGATGCCGGCACGCTCGAACACCTTCACGTAGGCCGCGCGCGCCTGATCATAGAATACCTTGTGCTCCGCTTCGTCCTTCGAGAAGGAGTAGAGATCCTTCATCAGGAACTCCTTGCCGCGCATGATGCCGGACTTCGCGCGCAGCTCGTTGCGGAACTTATTCTGGAACTGATACGCATATACCGGGAGGTCGCGGTACGAGGAGATGTGGTCGGTCATGATGCGGGTCAGCGGCTCCTCGTGCGTGATGCCTAGCCCTGTCTCGCCGCCGCTCTTGAAGCTGGTCTTGAACCAGTTATCGACCTTGTCGTCGTCCCAGCGATCGGTACGGCTCCAAAGCTCCTTGTCCTGAAGCGCGGTCATCACGAGCTCCTGTCCGCCGATGGCATTCATCTCTCCGCGGATGATCTGGACGATCTTGTTCAATGTGCGGAAGCCGAGCGGGAGGTAGGAATAGACGCCCGCCATCTCCTTATGCACGTAGCCCGCGCGCACGAGCAATTGCGCGTTCTTCGACACCTCGTCGGCAGGCGCCTCGCGGCGGGTCTTAGTGAAGAGCTTTGATTGCCTCATCCCGTTAGAAGTCTTACTCATAGTCAAAAGCTTATTATCGCGAACGTTCGCGTCGAAAAACCCTCAGTAGGCACTTGCTCTTGCCGCGGACTTCTAACGGGACTCATGCGCCTCAGTATACGCCCACGCGCCTCGCTGGGCAAAACAAGCGAATCACTTCCGAAAAGAGCTTGTTTAAAAAGCCCAGATGCAAGGCGCGGACGAGAAGCGGAGCGAGCCGTACCAGAAGGTACGGTGAACGAGCATCGAAGTCCGCAACGAAGCAGGTGGGATTTTTGGACAGCTCTAGCCGACGATGCGGAAGATGTCGTGCGCGGTCACCACGACCATGAGGAGGACGAGAGCGACGAAGCCGACGGCGTTGATCGCGCGCGCGACGCTCGGTTTGATGGGGCGGCGGATGACGCTCTCGATGAGTACGAAAAGGAGACGGCCGCCGTCGAGTGCCGGGACCGGGATGAGATTGATGAGAGCGAGATTGATGGAGATGACCGCCATGATGGAGAGCAGGTCGCCGAGCCCTTGCGCGGATGCGCTCCCGACGGCACCCGCGATGCCGATGGGGCCCGCGACCTGCGAGAGGTCGGCGGAAAGCGTGAAGACGCCGTAGAAGAAATGCCACAGCCCCTGCGCGGTGAGCACGGTCGTGTCCCACGTGAGCGAAGCTCCCTCGGTGAGGGCGGCGCCGAAGCTGACCGGCACGACGCCGATCGTGGCGACCTCGACCCCGAGCGCGAAGCGCGAGGGGTCGGCCTTCACGATGCCGGAAACCGGCGTCGCGGTGACGGTATGCTCGCTGCCGTCGTGCTTCACGCTGAGCGTGATGGGATTCCCTTCGCTTGCGGCGACGAAGGCCGAGAAGCTCACCGGGTCGGTGGCGTGCCACTGCCCCATCGTGTCTTCCGCGCTCATGACCGAATCTCCCGCGAGTAGCCCCGCGCGCGCGGCGGGCGAGCCGGGAAGCACGTTCGCGACCGCGAGCTCCAGGTGCGTGGCGGTCGCAAGCTCGCTCGGCATGAGCGCGCGCGGCGTGCCCATCACGAGCGCGCTCGTGATGAGGACGTAGGCGAAGACGAGGTTCATCGCGATGCCGGCGACAAGCACGATGGCCTGCAAAAATCTATTTTTGTTGTAAAACGCACGTTCCTCTGCCGCGTGCCCCGTAACCAACCGCGTCTTCGTGGTTGTGGTACCGGGGTCCTCGCCGTATATCTTCACGAAGCCGCCGAAGGGCAGCCAGTTGAGCGTGTATTCCGTCTCGCCGATCTTCCCGAGCGTGAGCGCGCGCGGCGGGTAGCCGAGCCCGAACTCATCGACGCGCATGCCTGAGAGCTTCGCGGCGATGAAATGCCCGAATTCGTGCACCACGATGAGTGCGACGATGACGGCGATGAATACGAGTATCTCCATCAGTGAGCTATCTCGGCCTCCTTGCGCGCCAGCGTCTCCTCTATCGAGGCGTTCCCGGCGTCGATGAGCTTCTGCACTTCGCCCTTGAGGCGCAGGACTTCGTCCTTACCCATGCCGCCCTCCTTCTCCGAAGCTTCGAGCGCCTTCATCGCGTCGGTGCGGTGGCCGCGCAGCGTCACCTTCGCCTGCTCGGTCTTATCCCCGGCGATCTTGGAGAGCTGCGAGCGGCGCTCGGTCGTGAGCTCGGGGAACGAGACGCGCAACCCCTGGTCATCGGTCGCGACGCCGACGCCGAGGTCGGCATCGGTAATCCCCTTCTCGATCACTTTCAAGAGTTCTTTGTCCCACGGAATGATGCGGAGCGTACGCGCATCTTCGACGGATACGTTCGCGAGCTCTTTGATGGGCGTCCGTGAGCCGTATGCCTCCGGCTTCACGCCATCGAGGAGCGTGGGCGTCGCGCGACCGGTGCGCACGCCGGAGAGCTCGCGAGCGAGCCACTCTTCGGTTTCAGTAATGTTCGTCTTCAGTTTTGAAAAGTCATATGCCATATGGGAACAGTATATAGCCAATAGCGGTTAGCACATAGGGCAATACCCAGCCTGGGATTTCTACAAGTCTTTCGGGGTGACAAGCGCGAGGTGTTCGAGGATCATCTTCAGCGGTGCGCTGCGCTCGTGGAGGTAGCCGCGCACGGTCGCGATATCCGACAGCAGCTCAGCATGTTCGGTAGAAGTTCGACTTCTACCGAAGTAGATGGTCGCTTCGATACCGTTCAGGAGCGCAATCGCGAGATCGCGATGCTCACGCCGTTCCTCTTCGTCCTTCCCGCTTGCGAGCTTCTTAATGAGCGCACTGCGCTTCTCTTTCGTGCCCTTCATGAACTCCGCCGCGATTCCCGGAATGTCGGACATATCATGTCCGACATCTGATGTCGGACATGATATGTCCGACATCGTACGCAAAATCTGAACGCGGGAACGGAGGGTCGGCAGGAGGCCGCCCATGCTCGGCAGTATGAGAAAGAGGTGCGTGCCGGCAGGCGGCTCCTCGAACACTTTCAGAAGCGCATTCTGTGCTTCGTGGTACGCGCGGTTCGCCGCGATAATGACGACCTTCGATCCTCCCGCGAAAGGCGCTCCTGATGCGATGTCCGCGACGCGACGCGCGTCCGCGACCGAGAAGAGTCCGTAGCGCAGTATCACCACATCGGGGTTCCCGTGCATCGTCATGCCGAGCTCGCGCTCCGCCCACGCCTGCGCGATACCGATCCCCTCCTCCGCTTCCGCCTCGATACCGAATGCGTGATGTTGCATGTATTGATTATAACTTGTGTTGCAAAAATCAACGCGGATTTGTGTTTATGATAATATTGTGGTTAAATTTCTTTAGCGATTTTGCTCATCAAACGTAAGGAGAGGAACATGTATCGAACAGCAGAAATCACTGCCGTGAAAGCGTCAGTCCTGAAAGAAGCACACCCCGTGCTGAAAAAGTTCGTCGAGACATATTTCAAAGAAACGAAAGTTTTCGGAATCCCGTGCTGGATAGCTTTCCGAGACTTGGAAACGGGAGTGTCCGGCGGAGGAGTTGCGATGAGCCATTCGTCAAATGTCAATTACTTTGGCTCCCAGAATGGATTACCCGAGAGCGAACGACTGTACGACCTTCTTCATGAATTTGAAAAAGATACCGAAGAGTGTTTCCACTTACACACCTCATGGGATGACGGATGTTCTGGGTCAATATGCGCTGAAGACTGAACATACGAAGCGAACCGTTAATCTAGGCCACCTGATGTTTCTTGGGTGGCTTTCATTTTGTACACCTTTTACTTACTGCTTCGCCAAGATGCTCTTCTGGTAGGTATTCAAATGCTTCAGCGCAATACCGGTGCCACGCGCGACGCAATAGTAGGGGTCGGTCGCGAGCTTCGCGACGACGCCGGTGCGGCGGTACACGAGCTCGGGCATCTGGCGCAGCTGGCTGGAGCCGCCCGTGAGGATGATGCCGTTATCGATGATGTCGGCCGCGAGCTCGGGCGGCGTGTCCTGGAGCACTTTGCGGATCGCCTGCGTCATCTCGCGCAATTCGCGCGCCATCGATTGCACGATGTCGTTGGTCGAGACATCGACCGTACGCGGCAAGCCGGAGACGAGATCGCTTCCTTTTACGGCCATCGTAAGCTCTTCCGTCATCGGTACCGCCGCGCCGATGCGTATCTTCACTTCCTCTGCGGTCTTGTCGCCGATAGAGAGGTTGTAGTGCTTCTTCACATGATCGATGATGGCGCGATCGAGACGGTTGCCCGCGCACTTCACCGAGGTCGAGGCGACGATGCCGCCGAGGGAGATCACCGCGACGTCGATGGTGCCGCCGCCGATGTCGGCGACCATGCGCCCCATCGGCTCATGGATGGGGATGCCCGCGCCGATCGCCGCGAGGATCGGCTCTTTCACCACGTACGCGTTCTTCGCGCCGGCTTTCATCGCCGCCTCGATGACAGCGCGCTTCTCGGTGCTGGTCACGCCCGCGGGGACCGAGACGAGCACGGTCGGCCGGAACGGATTCCAGCCGAGCGCTTTGCGCATGAAATAGCGGAGCATCGCTTCGGTCACACGGTAGTCCGCGATGACGCCGTCTTTCATCGGGCGGTACGCGATGATGTCTTCGTGCGTGCGGCCGATCATCTTCTTGGCCTCGATGCCGATGGCGAGGATCTTATTCTTGCCGCCGCGGCCGCGCTCGGTGCTCACGGCGACGACCGACGGCTCATTGATGACGACGCCTTTCCCGGGGACGAAGACCAGGACATTGGTCGTGCCGAGGTCAATGCCGAGTTTTGGGGAAAAGAATGACATTACCCGTAATGGTACACTACCTCCCATGCAAGGAGAAATGAATTTCGTCATCGAGGGCGGGAAGAAGCTCACCGGGACGGTCGAGACGAGCCGTTCGAAGAACGGTGCGGTCGCCCTCCTCGCCGCATCCCTCCTCAATCGCGGCACCACGACGCTCCGAAACGTACCGAAGATCGAAGAAGTGAACCGCCTCATCGAGGTGCTCCTCTCGCTCGGCGTCGCGGTGAAGTGGCAGGGCGCGGACGTGGTCATCACCCCGCCCGAGACGCTCTCGCTCGACACCATCGACCGTGCAGCTGCGATGAAGACGCGCAGCATCATCATGTTCATCGGTTCTCTGATCCACCGTTTCCCTTCCTTCGACATCCCCCAATCAGGCGGCTGCACACTCGGGCTCCGCTCCGTGCGCCAGCACCTGTGGGCGCTTGAGCGGTTCGGCGTATCGATCGACACGCTCACCGACCATTTCCATATCAAGCACGAGGCGCTCGCGCCGGCCGACGTCGTGCTCTACGAAGCGAGCGACACGGCCACTATCAACGCTCTCCTCGCGGCGGCGCGCATCCCCGGCACAAGCACTATCAAGTACGCTTCGGCGAACTACCAAGTGCAGGAAGTCTGCGGCTTCTTGCGGGCGCTCGGCGTCGGCGTCGAGGGCATCGGCACCCCGACCCTGACCGTCGAAGGTGTCGCCGATATCAGGCAAGAGGTTTCCTATTCGGTCGCCCAGGACCCGACCGATGCGATGTTCTTCATCGCGGCGGCCGTCGTCACCAAGTCGGCGATCACCATAGCTGCGGCGCCGATCGAATTCCTCGAGGTCGAGCTCTTCGTACTCGGCAAGATGGGACTCATCTGCTCGATCGACAATCCGCGCACGAGCGACAACGGCATCACCAAGCTCGTCGATCTGCATCTCCAGCCGTCGGAACTCACCGCCTTCCCCGAGAAGATTCATGCTCGCCCCTATCCCGCGCTCAATATCGACAACCTTCCCTTCTTCGCCGTCATCGCCACCGTGACAAGCGGGACGACCCTCATCCACGACTGGTCCTATGAGAAGCGCGCCATCTACTACACCGACCTCGACCGACTCGGGGCGCGCACCAGCCTCCACGACCCGCACCGCATCTCGATCGAGGGGCCGACCCACCTCAAGGCCGCAGAGGTCATCTGCCCGCCCGCGCTCCGCCCTGCGACCATCATCCTCGTCGGCATGCTCGGCGCCTCGGGCCGCTCCACGCTCCGCAACGTCTACTCGATCAATCGCGGCTACGAAGACATCGTGCACCGCCTCCAGGCCCTCGGCGCTTCTATCGAATCAACGTAGCAAGCGGAGCGGCAGAGCGATTTCGGAGACTCTCGGAGGCGAAGCAGCATGGTAATTTCTGCGCCGCAGGGCAGCTGCGCAGAAATTTGCGAGCCGAGAGTGAGAACGGCCTCCCGCTGGGGAGGCCGATTCGTGCTCCGGAATCGCTCTGACGCGAAGCGCGGTATACTGGACATAATGAAGCCCATTGGCGACATCCTTCCGGAATTCGAGAAACGAGCGGCCGCCGCGCCCAAAGGCAGGAAGCGCCTCACCGAGCGCGGCGAGATGATGCGTTTCTTCCTGCGGCACTTGAACCATGCCCGCGCCTCTGACGGCCTCGCGCCCATGACGATGGCGCACCTCGGCACCGTCCTCGAGCAGATACCGACCGCCGACCTCTATTATCTGAAGAGCGTGTGCAGCCAGGCGAAGAACTTCAGCAAGACCTTCTGGTGGGAGCTGGACCCGACTAAGCACGAACAAAAATAAGATTCTCAAGGAAGCGGTCATGTCGATGCGCTCGTGAAGCTAAGCGCGGCGCGCCATTTTCGCGCAGCCTTGCGGAGCTGACCAGAAAATGCGCCTGCCGCCGCGGGGCTGGAAGAGCAGGCGACATGGCCGCTTCCCAGTGTTATATTAGGGAACATGAAAGAAATCGTGCAAGACGGCGCGCCGGTGCTGCGCGAGATAGCGAAGCCCGTCCCGGAAGAGCTGTTCGGAACGCCGGAGCTTGCGCGCATCATCATCGACATGAAGGAATCGCTCGACCCGTTTCTCGAGGGCGTCGCGCTCGCAGCTCCGCAGATCGGCATCCCCTACCGCATCTTCATCGTGCGCACCGACCGCACCATCGAGCCGCCGCCCATGCAGGAGAACGTTACGCCGGTGCCGCCGGTGCCGGAGAACGAGGTGTACATCAATCCAGAGATCGTGAAGACGAGCCGCCGCCGCGCGAAGGTCGATGAAGGCTGTCTCTCGGTGCACGACGTCTACGGCACGACGAAGCGGCACGAGCGCGTCACTATCCGTGCGCGGCATGAAGACGGCTCTCGGTTCGAGCGCGGCGCCGGCGGCCTCATGGCGCAGATATTCGAACACGAGACCGATCACCTGAACGGCATCCTTTTCATCGACCACGCCGAGCACCTCATCAAGATTTCTCATGACCACGCCCTCTAAGTTCGCCTACTTCGGCACGCCGACAGTCGCGAGCGATACGCTCGCTCTCCTCATGGAGAGCGGCTTCGCGCCCGTCGTCGTCGTAACCTCTCCCGACGCGCCGCGCGGCCGCGGCCTCGTGCTCACGCCGTCGCCCACGAAGACGCTCGCGCACGCGCACGGTATCCCGGTTCTCACGCCGGAGAAGCTTGATGAAGCCGCAATCGCTGCAATCGGCGCATATGGGTGCGCCTATGCTCTCGTCGTCGCCTACGGCAAGATATTTCCCGACGCACTTCTCGAGGCCTTCCCGAAAGGCGTCATCAACGTGCACTATTCCCTCTTGCCGAAGTATCGCGGCGCGACGCCTCTCGAAACCGCTCTCCTCATGGGCGAGACAGAGACCGGCGTCACCGTCCAGAAGATGGCAAGCGAGCTCGATGCGGGCGACATCATCGCGCAGGAATCGACCCCCATCGCGCCGACCGAGACCGCGCGCGAGCTGCGGCCGAGGCTCATCAGTATGGGCGCACAGCTCCTCGCAGCATCCCTCCCCGGCTATCTCGCAGGCAGCGTCACGCCTGTGCCGCAAGACGCTGCCCTCGCCACACGCGCGCGCAAGCTCAAGAAAGAGGACGGACTCCTCGACCTCTCCGCGCCGGCAGAAGAAAATTGGCATAAGTATCGCGCCTATGCCGACAGTATCGGCACGTATTTTTTTGAAAACGGAAAGCGTATGAAAATCACCAGCGCGGAATTCTCCAAAGGAGAATTCCGCGTCCTGCGCGTCATCCCCGAAGGCAAGCACGAGGTATCCTACATCGCCTAAGTAGCGAAGTCTGACTTCGCTACTGACCGAGCATCGGAGTCCGCAACGCCGCAGAGGGGAGTTTTAGAAAGGTTCTACTGCCCGAAGCGGAGCATCCGCTTCAGCGCCGCTCCGCCGCGCTTCATGAGACCCTTCTGCTTCCCGTGCGCGTGCTGGAACTCCCGAATGAGATCATCCCGCACGCGATCGACGGCGCCCTCGAGCGTGCTGCTATTCGCTTCGGCACGGAAGAGCTTGCCGCCTACGGACAAGTTCCCCTCGGCGCGATACTTCGCACCGGCGCGCTCCACGGCGATCGACTCCTCTATCTCGCACGAGAGCAATGCGGGGCTGCTCGGGTTCTCGACGAGCTTATCGAGCGCGGAAAACTTTTCCTCGATGAGCGTGCGCATCGCGTCATTCAGATCGTGGTGCGCCGCTTTGATAGTGATGTTCATCCCGTTAGAAATTAGCTTGATAAAGCGCCACTGGCTTCCAGTCTACCTCCTCCTGCTAGTTTTGTTATTTCTAACGGGATTCATGGCGGAAGATATTAGCTACCAATACTTATCATCTTACCGCGAGAATGGTGTCCCGTCAGGATGCGCACCTTGCCTATCGGCTGCCCGAAACGGAGCGCGACCAGCTCGCGGACGCGGTCATTCGCGCGATTCCCCGAGGCTGGCTCTCGCACGGAGATAGCGAGCATATCCCCTTTCTCCTCGACCTGCTCGCGTTTCGCGCCCGGCGTGACGAAGACTTTCAGATACATCCCTTCATGGTACTGCACCGTCGAGATCTTCTCCACAACCCTGTGCGTTCCGCACCCGAATAGTTTTTATAGGCATACAATCAAAGCATGTTCAAAGACCGCACGGATGCGGGGAGACAGCTCGCGAAGAAGCTCGAAGCGTATGCGGGTGAGCATACGGTCGTGATCGCGCTCCCGCGCGGCGGCGTCGTCACCGGGTACGAAGTGGCGCGGGTGCTTGGCGCGCCGCTCGACATCCTTGCCGTACGGAAAATCGGCCACCCCTTCGAGCCGGAGTACGCCATCGGCGCGATCGCGCCCGACGGCACGTCCGTATTCAACGAAGAAGAGACTGCGCCGCTCGATGCGAAGCCGCTCCAGGCGGCGATAGCGGCTGAACGCGCCGAAGCGAAACGCCGAAGCATCCTCTACCGCGACGGGAAAGCGCCGCTCGACATCGCGGGAAAAGTCGCGGTCATCGTAGACGACGGCATCGCGACGGGTCTCTCCATGCGGCTCGCGGTGCGCGTCGCGAAAGCACAGAAGCCGGCACGCCTCATCGTCGCGGCACCGGTCGCTTCACGGGGCGCGCTCGAAAGCATCAGGGGCGAGGGCGTAGACGACCTCATCACGCTTGAACCCCCCGAGTCATTCGAGGGCGCCATCGGTGCCCACTACGAGCGCTTCGATCAGGTCGAAGATGACGAGGTGATGAGGCTCATGCGGGCGGCACCGATGCAGGCCGGCATACCCGCAGACGGCGTCACGCTCGCGGGCATCCTTACCGTACCCGAGAAAACGATAGGTCTCGTCGTCTTCGTGCACGGCAGCGGCAGCAGCCGATTCTCGCCCAGGAACGCGCTGGTCGCTCTCGAGCTGCAAGATGCCGGCATCGCGACACTGCTCATCGACTTGCTGACCGAGGAAGAGGATGAGGACTATCAGGCCCGTTTCGACATCGAGCTTCTGAGCAGGCGTCTCGGCGCGGTCCTCGAGTGGGTCAAGCGGCAGCCGGCGAGGGAGAGACTCGCGATTGGGCTCTTCGGCGCTTCGACCGGTGCCGCCGCCGCACTCACCTTCGCGGCACGCTCCCCTTCAGGCGTGCGAGCCGTCGTCTCGCGCGGCGGCAGGCCCGACCTCGCGATGAGCGAGCTCGGGAGCGTCACGGCACCCACGCTCCTCATCGTCGGCGGCGATGACAGGGAGGTCGTCGCGCTCAACGAGCAAGCATTCGCCGCGCTCTCCTGCGAAAAGAAGCTCGAAATCATCCCCGGCGCCACGCACCTCTTCGAAGAGGCGGGCGCGCTGGAGAAGGTCGCCCTGCTCGCCCGCGAGTGGTTCTCGAGACACTTCCGGCATCATCACGCCGAGCCGTGGGCGCCTTCCCTGCCGTACTCCGGGACCGCTGCATCTCGCGCAGCGTCAGAGACGCTCGACGATTCCGGCGCTAGCGTCTTTCGACGATCGTGACGCCGATGAAGAGCCACAGGCCGCCGAGCAGGTAACCGCCGATGACATCGCTCGGGAAATGGACGCCGAGGTAGAGCCGGCTGAAACCGATCGCGAGAACAAGCACCGTCGTCGTCGCTATCACGGCTTTCGCATAGCGCGGGTACAGCTTACAGAGCAGGAATGCGGTGAAGCCGTAGAACGCCATCGATCCGGTCGCGTGCCCGCTCGGGAACGAGAAACCGGTCTCGCGGATGGCAGGAATGAGGCCGCTCGGGCGGGCGCGCTTGACGATGTCTTTCAATGCGAGCCCCGTCGCCGCGGCCCCGGCGAGCGTGGTGACGAACCCGATGACGAACGATCGTCCTCGCGGCCAGTACAGCAGCGCGAGACCCATGACTCCCGCGAGAGCGATGATCGTGGTCGGCTCGCCGAAGAATGTCACTACTGCGAATACGCGCACCATGAGCGGCGTACGGATGGCGAGCATCAGATGCTCGAACCAGGCATCAGCCGAGACGATAGTTTGCAGGATCATAGATGCGGGATGAATACGAAGAGGCCGACGGCGAGCGCGCCCATAGAAGCGATGAGGACAGCGGCAGCGGCGAGGTCCTTGATCCGCGCGATGCGCGGATCGTGGTCAGTCTCGAGCTTGTCGCACAGTTCTTCGAGCGCGGTGTTGAATGCTTCAGCCGCGAGGACGATGCTGATAGCGATCGCGACGAGAGCGAACTCCGCCGCGGAGAGGCCAACGAACACGCCGAGCACGATCGCGAGCACCGCACATGCGACTTCAATCTTGAAATTGCTCTCCTCCCGCCACGCGAGCAGGAGCCCGGTAAAGGCATAGGACAGGCCGCGGAGAAATCGTCTCAGCATATGCGAAGCAGTATATACCCTAGCGCGGTTTCGCGGACAGGCGCTTGCTCCTCTTGAGCTCCTCCGCGATATCGCTCGCGAGGAAATAGTATCCTTTCTTCTTTTTCGTGAGCACATCCGCGATCGCAGTGCCGGTCGCCACTGCCTCTTTCGCCGCCTCCCACAGAGACGCCCCTCGCGCGAGCGAGCCGGCACAGAGCCCTGCGAGCACGTCGCCGGTACCGGCCTTGCCGAGACCGGCATTCGCGCGCGACTGGCGAAACGTCCTCTCCCGCGAACGTATCTCCGTCGGCATGCCTTTCTTGATGATTACGATATGCCGCGCAAGGAGCTCGGGCACGTCGTTCGCGCGAGTGAGCAGCTCCCACTCGCCTTCGTTCGGCGTCAGGATCGCATTGTCGACGGCCCCGTTGCGGAGCGCCTTGAGCGCATCGGCATCGACGACTTTCAGCCCGGGCCAGCGCATGAGCTTCCGCATGAGCGCCGCGGTCGCGCTCCGCACGCCGGCGCCAGAGCCGAGCACGAGCACGTCAGCGGTCGCAAGCTGTCGCCTGATGGCCGCTTCGTGCGCGAGCGTGAGGTGCGGCCCGCGCAATTTGCGCGTCACCAGGTCCGGCGACAGCGCGTTGATCGCCCACGCGACCTTCTCGGGAGCCATGACGATAACCGAGTCCGCGCCGGAACGGAGCGCCGTGACGCCGGCCAGGTACGCCGCACCGACATATTCGGGCGAACCGCCGACCACGAGGACGCGCTTCATACCATGAAGTGTAGCAAGGAAAACGGGCGCGCTGCTCGCGGCAGCGGGACAAACGAAAACGCCCCGCGTGAGCGGGGCGTTTTCGTGAAGATCGTTAGATCTTGCTGACGTTGACTGCGTTCGGGCCTTTCGGGCTTTCCCCGACCTCGAACGAAACCTTGTCTCCCTCCTGGAGCTCGTCGAACGAAATGTTCTGGAGCTCGTTGGCGTGGAAGAAAAGATCCTTGTCCTGGCCGTCGCGCTTGATGAAGCCGAAGCCTTTGTCAGTCTTCTTTGCAACTGTTCCTTGTTCCATAGATGGTAGCGATATTTT
>DATKTL010000029.1:0-2907 GCA_035531095.1 Minisyncoccota bacterium
GATGTCCCGCGAGAGACGCGTACGATGCTTCCCGGAGAGAAATCGGCGGGCGGCGCGAAGGCGATATAGTATCCGCCGATGAGCAGGATGAGAAGTATCGCGACACCGGCACGCTTCCACGAAACGCGAGACCGATACGGCGCGCAGGCCGACCGTACCGTCGAGACGATGGAGGAGTAAGAGAGCATGCGAACTACGTGGGGAGATTGGACGGCGCTTCAGCCGTCGCCGATTGGATGCGGCCGAGGCTCGGCGTCTCGATCGCGGAGGAAGGTATATGGTACACGGTCGCGATCTCCTCGGTACTCATCACCATCGTGTCGAGCTTGTAGGGATCATGGAAGAACTGTCGCCGGCGATACGCCTCGACCATCCAGCGGCGATATTTGTCTTTCAGTTTCGCGACGCCTATTTCCCACGGGTAATCATCGAACGCGGTCATCCAGCCGCTCGGGCGCAGGCCGTTCCACCCCTCCGAGGAGAACTGCTTGAAGATGCCGGTCAGGCCGGCGATGACGATCGGATCGAATTTCTCCGGGCTCGCCAGGTAGATACCGCGCGCGCCGACGTCGAAGGCGAGCTTCGAGATGTTGCGTTCGATGGCGGCGATGCGTTCCATCTGGCCCTTGGTCGGGTTCGGGAAGCCAGGACGCTCTTCGCCGGTCGTGGGATCGACATAGGTATCGCGTGTCTTCTCGCGGATCCCTTTGATGAGCTCCTCGGCCTCGTCTTTCCAGGTGTACGGTTTCCCTTTCGCGTTGAGCTTGCCGTATTTCTCGCCCTTGTGCATGCGAATGACGAGCTGCAGCCAGAGATACTCGCCCTTCCCCATCGAACCCATGAATTCGATGAGGTTCGCGAGCGGATCGACCTGTTCCGGCTCTTTCTGCACTTTGTCGAGCCCATACTCGACATACGTCTTGATAGGAAGCGGGTCAGGGTTCGTATGTACGAAATCGCATCCCCAGATCTCCCACTCCTCGGGTGCAGCGGTCATGAGGCGGGTGTAATCGGGCGCCTCGACGATCTGTACGCCCGGATACTGCGCGTACATCTGCGCCTCGATGATCCGGCGGAAGCCGATGCGCGTCCAGATGAAGAAATGCACCTCGCCCTCGAGCGAGGCGATCTCAAGCGACCACCATGGCCGCACGGCGCCTTTGAAATATTTCTTGTACCACGTCGCTTCACCGGGACCGAGATGGATACCCGAAAGCATCGCTTCCATCGCGAGCGGGGTCTTCACGAGATTGCGTGGCGGCCTGATCTCGAGCAGGACGGTCTTCTGGGACGCGATGAATTCGGAGCGTTTCAGGATGACCCAGAGCAGCCATGCGCCTGCGACGAGCATGAAAGGCATCCACAATGGCGCGAGGAAGAGTGCGAGAGAAAGCGCGGTCGACACGATGCTCGGCATGATGATGAATGAGAGTGCGAGAAGCACGAGACCGAGTATGAAGATCGGCCGCGGCGACGAACGGACGCCGAACTGGCTCTTCAGATGGCTCGTGCGGCTCTCGACGGCTTCGAGGAATGGGAGCATGGTATGCGCTAAGTATAGCAATAAAAATGCCGCGACCGCTTCGAGGCGGTCGCGGCGTGTTTATAGAAAGCTCAGACTGCCGAATAGCGGCCGTCTTTCATGCGCTTGAAGTAGCGCGAATCATTGAGGTTCACGAGGATGGTGTTGTCCTTCACGAAGCGGGCTTCCTTCACCCGGCTGATGATCTCCTCCTTCTTCATGGGACCCTCCTTCTCGAGCGTCTCACGGATGACGTCGCGCACGACGCCCGGCTTGTAGCCCCACTCGGTGAGCGCGTAGAGCCCGCGACCGACGAGCACGAAGCGCGGATCCTTGATGAGCTCATTGTGCGTGGTCGCGACATGCGCTTTCTTGGAGAAGAGCGTGCCGATGGCCTTCGCGACATCCGAGAAGTGCATCGGCTCGCCGCGGCGCTTGATGGCGAGATAGGCATAGTCGCGGATGCCCTTGATGCGGATGGCCGGCGCGGTCGTGCGACCCCACTCGCCGAGCGGATTGCTGCCAATGCGCTTGCTGAGCGAGAGCCAGCGCTTCATCACCTCTTCGTTCTTGTAGGCGTCGTTCACTCCCTTGAGCTCGTCGAGGAAACGGTCGAGCAGATCGCCCTCAGAGATGACCTCGTCATCAGGAAGCGAGGTGTAGAGGCGCGACAGCGCTTCATGGATATGCTTCGCCGTCGCGGCGTCGATGTGCCACCGCGAGAGGAAGTCGTTCGTCTCGCGCTCGCGGAAGAATGACGAATCGAGTACGAGCAGGAAGCGGAAACGGTTGCGAGTCTTCTCGTCCTTCCCGAGAGCGAGGAGGAGCTCTTCCTCGGGCACGACGACGCCGAGCGAATGGATGTAGTCGGTGAGCTCCTCAAACGCGGCGTTGGCTTCCTTGAAGGCCTTGCTCACGCGGACGGCGTCGAGACCGGCAGCTTCGATCTGGCGGACGCGCTCGCGCGTGATGCTCGAGCGATCGCCGATGGCTTCCAGCGTCTCGCGCTCTGCATTCGTGCCGAGACCGAAACGGCGGATGAGCACCTCGCGGGCACGCTCCGGAGCCGCGGCGAGGAGCTTCTTCACGAGCACCGAACTATCGAAAGAAAACGAGGCCGGCGCAGCTTTTTTCGCTGGGGAGCCTTTTTTTGTCGCCCTCGCTTTGGTGCCCTTAGTCATGTGGTCTAATTTATACTGGAATCTGTTTATAAAGTCAACGGAACGGATTATGCCACATTATACCACAAGGTTTACGATCCTGCCCGGCACGTAGAAAACCCGTTTCGGCTCTGCATTCCCGAGCGCCGTGACCACGGTGGGGAGCGCGCGAGCCGCCGCGACGGCGACGCCCTCCTCGGCCGCGACGGCGAGCATGACCGAACC
>DATKTL010000030.1:0-5815 GCA_035531095.1 Minisyncoccota bacterium
GCTCGCGCTCGCCGCTTTCATATCGACGACAGACTCGCCCGGGACGATCGGGCCGGTGCTTATCTGCACGAGACGCGCAGAGACGCTTACCGGCGCGCTCGGCGCGCCGGGAGCGAGGCTCGGCTCGGTGCTCACGCCGGCGCCGGTCGTGCCTGGCGCCGTCTGCCCGGCGACCGGCAAGCTCGCACTTCCTGTGGGCGCGACGGTGACCGTCGGTGAGCCGGAAGAGAGATAGAAGTACGCGACGACGCTCGCCCCCAAAAGGACGACGATGATTGAAGTGGTGATGAGTGTACGCCGCATAGATTTATCCTCCCCCGCCTGGGATCTGGCTGGTCATCTGGGAACAGCTGACCTGCAGCGTCTCTCCAGAAATGCAGGAATAATCTTTGATGACCGCGCCTGTGGTAATCAGTCCCGCAGGATCGACGATGTTGCCTGATTTCGTACAGACGACAGTATCGACCGCATCGAAGCCGAAGCCGGCAGATTTATTTTGGCATTTCGTTATTTCAGCGCTGCAGCTATTTCCGTCACATGGGTAAAATTCTGTACCAGACTGCACGATGTACCCGGCAGTCACACTCTTCGTACAATCGAGGCTCGTACAAGGAGTCGCAACAGGTTGCGGGGTGCTTACCGTATCGAGCTTCGGAAGATCGAGTGAGAGGTTCAGGATATTTGGGTTGATGATAGAGAAGACGAGCACCGGCGAGAGGACGAGGACGAGGCCGAAGATAGCCTGCGTGATGCGCTCCCGGCCGTTGCTCTGCTTGCTGACGGAATCTTTCGTCGATATCTCGAGCCCGCCCCATATGATCTCGATGACGGCGAGCGTCGCCGCGAGGCCGATGAGGTATTTGTAGAGATTGTTGAAGAAGTTCGCGAGCGAGGTCGCGTTGATGGCGCTCGTTACTTCCGACGAAGTGAGGCCGGGGATGGGGGCGAGAGCGGTGAAGCCCTCTGAGGCGGCCGGCGTTCCGGCATTTGAGGCGGCTTGTCGTGCAGGAGCAGGAGCGAGCTCATTGGCGGCTGTATACGACGCGCTTGCAGCGTCAGCCTGCGCCTGGGTGGGCCAGCAGATCGTGGCGGTATCGGCGAATTGCCCCGTCGGACAGCTCGCGGCATGCGCGATGCTGGTCATGCCGATAAGGATGAATATAAGAATGAGGGATTTTTTCATCCCGTTAGAAATAGAACCTATATACGGTGATGTTTTGTTTCGGGTACTCATGGCATGTTCGTTATTTCTAACGGGATTCATAGGCCGAAGAAGCTAGTGCTTTGTGCGGTGCCGAACGAGAGCGAGAGGTTCGCTGTCGCCTCTGCCGACGTGCCGGATGTGGCGGTGAGCGTGAGGGAGGCGCTCCCCTGCCCGCTTCCCGTCGGGCGGAGCGTTATCGTGCCGCCTGACTGTGCGGGCGAACCGTTCAGGAACCACTGAACCGCGGGGCCGCCGCCGGTAAGCGGGAACGAGAACGGCGCCGCATACAGCCCCGCTTCTGTCCCGGCGATGGCATAGGTGCCGGTGAGCGCGTGATCGTAGAGGATGCCGAGGAGCGGGTCGGTCGCATAGACGCGCACCGACGGATCAGCAGCGGTGAGCGAAACGGTATCGCCGCCGGTGAGATTCCCGGCCGGGCTCTCCACGACGACGGAGATCGAACGTTCCCGGTACTGGAGCGGCGAAGCGACCATGATCGCCTCTTTCCCGATGCCGGATGAATCTGCTATATGGAGCCCATCCACCGTCCAGGAGTATGAGAGCGTCGCCGGATCGAGCGTTTTGCCACCGGCGTCCTTCAAGGAAGCTACCGCGACGATACGCACATCCCCATTGAGCGGCACGAGCGGCTTGCCGGGGTAGAGCATGGGCGCCGAAGCGACTGGCTCGGTGATGAGCGAGACGTCCTGAGGCTGTATCACCACTGATTGGCGGTACTGTCCCCCGGCAGAGGAGACGTCGACGTCGACGGACGAGACACTTCCCGTCTTCCCGAGCGGTATGACCACCGGCCGAGCGCTTCCGGTGTAGATCTGCTTGCCGCCGACCGAAACCGAAACCGTCGCATTCGCGAGGTTGAGCGTCGAGGAGAGGAACGAAAGAGTCGCCTGGCTGCCTGGTGCCGGGTACTGCGGAGAGATGGAGATGGTGAACGGGGCGCCGCCGCTCGTCGTATCGCCGATCGTTTGTGCCGACGCAGCCATCGGCGCGAGAAGTGCGATTGCACACACAGTGAGGAATCCGAAGCGCATAGGCGTAGTATACAACCTGCTCACGGCGGCTACGCTGTTTTCTTTGTGTATTGGGGGACACCCACGAGCTGTCTCTGCACTCTTGCCTGCGGAAAAGGCGCGGCATCGGTCGGCATATCGTCGGACTCTTGCGCATACGCTTCGTCGTTCGCTGCTGCCTCCTGTTCAGCATAGGACGCATCGTTCGCCGCTTCTTGCTGGGCTTGTGCCAGCTGGACCTGCTCTTGCCTCTGCATGAGCGCCGCCTCCTGCTGCCGGCCTTGTCGGAGCTGTTTGGCGGCTCGTGCCGCTTCGTATGCCGCTAGGGCCGCCTGGTCTTTTTTGATTTGGGCGCGGTACATCCGATACATCGAGCCGAAGAGTGCCGGCAGCGCGCCGACGAGCGGTATCTCGCTCACCATAAGCCCTGCGATGAACCAGATCGTATTGTCGGAATTCGCCGCGAAGATGCGCCGGTTCTGGAGAGCCAAGGTAAGCCCGATAGCCATCCAGCCGGCAAGGCCGATAGCCATCGCCATGACCACGCCGAACGCTTCTATCGCCGGTGCGCCGAGCGTGCCGGCGAAGAGGCCGACGCCCCCTCCTACGACCGCACCGGTCACGCCCCCGCCCACAGCTTCGTTGGCCGCCACTGCGGCGAGGAACGGGCCGAAGAACCAGAACATATCGAAAAACATCCTGAGGAGATCGAAGATGCCGGCGATAGCGAGTACCGGCATCGCCTTCGGCCACGTCATCACTTGCGGCGGCGTGTCGTTATTTCTGCTCGGCGGCATAGCGGCTCTTCTCCTGCTTGATCGCGAGGAGCTGCGACGGATCAGAGGTGATGATCTGGTCTTCGGTGTAGCTCGCGACGACCTTGATAGCGACGTGTTTCAAGCCGGCGAAGAAGAGCCCCTCCCCCACCCCCGCTTCGAGCAGGAGGTATTTCTCCTCATCGGTCAGGTTGAACGTCTTCTGGAGGACGTCGATAGTCGTCGGCGATTGCTTCAGGAGGAGCTGGAGCGAAGAGTTCGTAAGGATCGGGCGGCCGTACGGGCTCTTGAGGAAGTCTTCGACGTCCTGCGTGATAGTGCAGACGCCGAGGTAGTACTTGCGGCCGCGCTTCGCGAGCGAGTAGAGGAAGGAGGCGGTGTCGTCGCTCTTCATCATCCACCATGCCTCGTCGATGATGAGGAGGCGCTTCTTCATCTCGTGGCGCACGGCATTCCATATGTAGTGCGTGATGATATACATGGCGACGGGCTTCAGCTCGTCCTCCATGTCGCGCACGGAGAAGACGGCGAACTGCTGCTTGAGGTCGATGTTGGTCGGCTGATTCATGAACCCAGCCCACGTGCCGCGGGTGTATTTCGAGAGGCGCTCGATGAGCGACTCGCTCCCTTCCATGCCGGAGAGCACCTGCTCGAAGTCGGAGAGGAGCGGCGACTCAGCACCGGTGAAGTCGCTATCGCCGGTGATGTCCTTGAGCGCATAGGTCTCGCTGATGGCGCGATCGACGATAGCATCTTCTTCCGGAGAGAGGCCGCCGAGCATGATGCGGAAGAGACCGACGAGGGAGATGATGTTGGAGCGCAGGATGTCTTTCGGGTCCTCATCTTCGCGCACCGGCGGGAGGTCGAATGGGTTGATGTGGTTCTCGGAGGAGAGCGAGATGTTGAAGGAGCGGCCGCCGGTCGCTTCGGCGAGCTGCTCGTATTCGCGCTCCGGGTCGATGACGATGACATCCGTGCCGAACATGAGGGAGCGCAGGATCTCGAGCTTGGTCGCATAGCTCTTGCCGGAGCCGGATTTCGCAAAGACGACGGAGTTGTAGTTCTCGAGCGAGAAGCGATCGAAGAGGATGAGCGAGGAGTTGTGCCGGTTGATGCCGTAGAGGATGCCGCGGTCGCTCGTGAGGTCGAAGGAGACGAACGGGAATATCGAGGAGAGCGGCGAGGAATTCAGCTTCGAATTGACGAGGAGTTCGTCGCTCCCGAGCGGCAGGCACGAACGGAACCCTTGCTCCTGCTGGAAGAGCGCCGGCTTGGTGTAGACAAGCTTCGCGTCGAGGATGCCGCGAATGTCGCCTTCGGTCTTCGCTATCTCCTCGGGCGTATCGCCGTAGAGCGCGAGGTAGAGCCCCACGTCGAAGAGCTTCTCTTGCGCCTGCTGCAGACTGTCGCGCAGGCTCTCGAGATCCTGGTAGGCCGTGTCGAGAAGCGGGTCACGGACGAGCCCTTTCGCCTCGCGCTCGTTAATCTGGCTCTGCACCTCGGCGACTTTCTTCTGGAAGCTTCTGAGCGCCGTCTCGGTCTCGACCGGGTGGATGAAGATGGAGACATCGAGCACCTTATCGAGATCGATGATCGGCGAGAACCAGCTGTCGGAGAGGAAGCGCGGGTAGGAGACGGTATAGAATGTGCGGACGAATTTCTCCCCGAGCTCGAGCTCGCGCGAGCTTATCTTGAGCGCGGTCGGCGCGATGGTGTCGACGAGGTCGAGCGAACTCTGCCGGTAGATATCGCGCGGCAAGACCGGCGTGATCGCCGGGGCTTCTTCTTTCTGTTTGTGACCGAGGAAATCGAGGAGTGCCATGGTGAAATATTTAAATAGGTAAAAGTTTAAAAATCATGCCTCAAGACGGATAGGGTTCTCGAGCTCGCCCGGATTGAACGAGCGGTAGAGGAGCTCGATGACCTCTTCAGTACCGAGCGGGACGGCGCGCACGCCGGTGCCGGCGAGGCCGGCGGCGACGAGCGACATGCGCTGCTCGAGCTGCGCGCGATCCTCCTCGAAGGAGGTCTCATCCCCCGCTTTCTTCGTCGCAGCGCTCTCCTGCCGCAGGAAGCTGACGGCGCCTGCGGCGCTCACGCGCGGCGCATACGATACGACGACGTAGAACGATTTCGTCATGATGTTCGTCTGCTCGGCGAATGAGCCGATGAATTCGATGTATTCGCGCAGCTGGATGCGCATGAGCTCGCTCTTCTGCTCGGGCATCTTCTCCTGGAGGAGTGCGAGGTAGGGGCGCAGGTCCATCCTGCGCGAGTTGATGACGATCTGTATCGAGAAATCGAGGGTGTTCAGGAAATTCTGGAAGCCCATGATGATGCCGTGCTGCTCATCAGCCGATTTGAGCCCGAAGTTGATGGCGGAGCAGATGAGCACGCCGCGGTACCCGCCATCCTTCAGGATGATGATGCCGTTCCGTATCTCTTTGACGGGAACGAACTGCTGCGTCTTCCCTGCTTGTGCGGTGGCGGGCATATTATGGTGTCTGTCTCGTCGCGTCAGTGCCCGAGGATTTCACATCGAGCGACCACGCGAGCTCTGAGAGCTTCCCGCGCGTGAGGCGCGGCGCACCGCGTACCGGGCGTGCGGCCGCCTCTGCGGCAGCTGCCGCAGAGGCGGCCGCGCTCGTCTCTTTCGCAGTCGGCGCCGTGTATTTCCAGAGCAGGAGTTTCTTGCCGGTGTAATAGTTGAAGCCCGCCTCAAGCACCTCGATGAACGGTTTGCCGTTTATCTTGTAGAACGCGAGCGCCACGCCGAGGCCTACGACCGGCAGGGAGAGCAGGGC
>DATKTL010000031.1:0-5427 GCA_035531095.1 Minisyncoccota bacterium
TCGGACAGGACCCGTATCACGGTACCGGGCAGGCGAACGGTCTCGCTTTCGCTGTGAGTGGCGAGCAAGTCCTACCGCCGTCCCTTCAGAACATCTTCAAAGAGATAGAAAGCGATCTTTGCGGAGGTTTAACCTCCGCAAAACGAGACGGTGGTCTCGAGCGCTGGGCGGAGCAGGGCGTCCTGCTCTTGAATGCGACCCTCACCGTTCGCGCCCATACCCCCGGCTCGCATCAGGAGAAGGGATGGGAACTTTTCACCGACGCCGCCATCAAAGCGCTCTCGGAGGAGCGCGAGCACCTCGTCTTCATACTCTGGGGCAATTACGCGAAACGGAAGGGGATGCATATCGACCGCAGCAAGCACCTCGTGCTCGAGTCTCCGCACCCGTCGCCCTTCTCCGCCGCCTCCGGCTTCTTCGGCTCTCGGCCTTTCAGCAAGACGAACGAGTACCTCATCGCGCATCGCGAAACCCCGATAGACTGGCTCTAGGAAATATGCTATAACGCCGCCTAGGAAGATGGGCTGTTTCCTCATGCTGCCTAACCCGGAGGAGGAATCATGGACGTGTATGTACGAGGGGGTACGTTCGACCCGATACCCGTATCGAGGCCGGGCATAAAGATTACCTGGAATCAGATGCTCGTGACCGTGAGCCGATATCTCGCAGTGGTGTCAGTGACCATACAGGTACTGGATGCAGACCGCGCGGCAGACGGCATATCCGAAGGCGAGCTGACGGGAATGATCCGTAAGGGCTCTTGGCTCTATTTCGACTCGCCTGACTTCGATCTCGAACCGGTCGAGATGCTGCACGACTCGTTGCCGAACCTGTTTGCCGACAATGGCTGCGTCTTCTTCCAGTACGACAGCTATCATTACGCGATATATCCGTCATGACGACATGATTCAGCGCCGCAAGATCTGCGGCGTTCGTTTTTATACCATCCCGAGACATACGCTATACTCTCGTTATGAATCACACGCCGCAGATCAAGAAAGCGATACAGTTCGCCGCCCGGAAGCACCACGGGCAATTCCGCATCGCGAGCGCGGAAGATGGCCCGCTGCCGTACATCACGCACCTCTTCTCAGTCGCACTCCTCGTCGCCGAAGGCGGCGCGAGCGATGACGTCATTACGGCCGCGCTCCTGCATGACACGCTCGAAGACACCGAGACGAACCGAGAGGAGATAGTCGAAGCGTTCAACGAACACGTCGCTCTCCTCGTCGAGGCGGTAAGCGAGGATAAGGAGCTTCCGTGGAAGGAACGCAAAGAAACCTACCTCGCGAGCATGGAGCACGTGAGCGATGAAGCGCTTCTCATCGCTATCGCCGATAAGGTGGACAATGTCGAGAGCCGGATCGAGGAGTACGCGGAGCAGGGCCAGGCTTTCCTCAATCATTGGAGACAACCCGTTTCAGATTATCTCTGGTTCTACGGCGAGGCGCTCCGCATCGCGCAAGCGCGGCTCCCGGGGCACCCGCTCACCAAGCGCTACGCCGAAGCGTGCGCCAAGCAGCTTCAGGTTTTCGCGGCGTAGTTTGCGGGCGCCTTCCCGCACTGCTATTGTGCAGAGCATGGAACGCACACGTTACTCAAAAGCAGATTTTGCATGGGTGAAATGGGGAGCAGTTGATTTCAAGCGGATCGCCGCTGATATGATTCGCCGGAAAAAGGCGGCGTATGCCGCGATACGAGCCATCCCGGCCTCGGAACGCACATTCGAAAATACCGTATATGCTCTCGAAGCCTCCGACCATCAAGCGTCAGATGAGGCGAGCCGCATCGGGCTCTTGAAAGAAGTCAGCACCGACCCGGACGTGCGCATGGCCGCAGCGAACATCCTCGAGTCTCTGCAAAAACAGTCGGTTGAGATTGAGTTTGACCCGCGCATGTATGCGGCGCTTAAAGAGTACGCAGAGAAGAAAGAGAAGCTCCAAGGCCCAGAGAAACTTCTCTTTGAGGATATGATGAAAGGATATGCCCGCATGGGTTTCGATCTGCCGAAAGCGAAACTCACGAGACTCAAGACGAATATCAAAGAACTGGGCAAACTCTCGATCGCATTCGACCGGAACCTGAACGAACACAAAGACCACATCCTCGTCACCGAAGCGGAGCTCGACGGTCTTCCGGAAAGCTATCGCTCCAACCTGGCGAAAGTCGGGGAAAAATATAAAGTCACGCTCGCGTATCCGGACGTGTATCCGTTCATGGCCGGTGCGCACGACGAAGAGCAGCGACGCAAGCTTATGGAGAAATTCGTCCGCCGCGGCGGGCGCGAGAATATCGCGATTCTCAAAAAGATGTTCCGTCTCCGCGCCGAGAACGCGAAACTTCTAGGGTACAAGACTCATTTCGACCTCCAGACCGAGCTGCGCATGGCGAAATCAGCCGCCAACGTGTCACGCTTCATCAAGGATCTGGAGCGCCGCACCAAGCCGCAATCTGCAAGCGACCTCGCAATGCTCAAGGCCGACAAGAAGCGCCGCACCGGCGACGCGAAAGCCGTCGTCGGCGCACATGACATCGCCTACCTTTTCAAACAGATCCGCAAAGAGAAGTTCGATATCGACTCGGATGTCGTCAAGGAATATTTCCCGTTCGAGCACGTGAAGCAGGCGACACTAGACGCCTACCAGAAGTTGCTCGGCATCACGTTCGTGCGTCGTACCGACGTGAAGCTCTGGCATCCCGATGTCCAGCTCTACGATATATACGACGCCCGCGACGGGTACCTGTCCACATTCATCCTCGATCTGTACCCGCGCGACGGGAAATACGGCCATGCAGCGGCATTTGAAGTGACATTCGGACGCCAGGAGGGGGACGCCTACCGCGCACCGCTCGCCGCGATGGTGGCGAACTTCCCGAAACCGAACGCCGCGAACCCGTCCCTTATGAGTCACGGCGAAGTGGAGACGTTCTTCCATGAATTCGGGCACATCATGCACTTCACGCTCACGAAAGCGCGCTACGCCGCGCAGTCCGGCTTCAATGTCGCGATGGACTTCGTAGAAGCGCCGTCGCAGATGCTCGAGAATTGGGTGTGGGACGCCAGCATGCTCACGCGCCTCTCCAAGCACTACAAGACCGGCCGGGCGATGCCGAAAGACCTCATCAAGCGGATGATTGACGCGCGCCTTTTCGGCGAAGCATGGGGCGTGCGCAGCCAGCTCGTGCTCGCTTCGCTCGACCTCATCATCCATACGAAAGGGACGAAAGATCCGGTCACCCTGTATGCTGAGCTCGACAAGAAACTGATGGGCATCGAACCGCCGAAGGGCCAGCTCTGGATCGCCGGCTTCGGCCATATCGCACACGGATATGACGCCGGCTACTACGGATATCTCTGGTCCAAAGTCTACGCCGAGGACATGTTCAGCCGCTTCGCGAAGGAAGGAGTGCTCAACCCGAAAACGGGACGCGATTATCGTCGTTGGATTCTCGAGAAGGGTTCGAGCGAAGAGGAGATGAGCCTTGTGGAGGGATTCCTCGGCCGCAAGCCGAACAATAAAGCTTTCCTCAGGTCCATCGGTGCATAAATCGTGTTATCTTTTCCCCATATGACCGTATCAGGAGTACGTACGCGGTACCTCGATTTCTTCGCGAAGCGGGGTCATGCCATCATCCCCTCGGCACCCATCATGCCGGAGAACGACCCGACGACGCTTTTCACGAGCTCGGGTATGCAGCCCTTGGTGCCATATCTACTTGGGCAGACGCATCCGGAGGGCGCACGCCTCGCGGACTCGCAGATGAGCTTCCGCGCGGAAGATATCGAAGAGGTCGGCGACAACCGCCATACGACGTTCTTCGAGATGCTCGGCAACTGGAGCCTCGGCGACTACTTCAAGCAGGAACAGCTGCCGTGGGTCTTCGAGTTCCTCACGAGCGCGGAGGAAGGGCTCGGTCTCGACCCCGAGAAGCTCTTCGTCACTGTCTTCGGCGGCGACACAGAGTCCGGCATGGCGAAGGACGAAGAGTCGGTAGATATTTGGCAGAAGCTTTTCGCTGAGAAGGGAATCGACGCGACGTTCGTCGAGCTCGGCACCGAGGAGCGGGGGAATGAGGTCGGCATGCAAGGCGGCCGCATCTTCTCCTATGGCGCACGGAAGAATTGGTGGAGCCGCGCCGGCGTGCCGAGCAAGATGCCAGCCGGCGAGATAGGCGGACCGGATTCTGAGATCTTCTACGACTTCGGTCTGCCGCACGACGCATCCTTCGGTCCCGAGTGCCACCCGAATTGCGACTGCGGGCGCTTTGTCGAGATCGGCAATTCCGTCTTCATGCAGTTCATCAAGCAGGAGGATGGGGCGTTCAAGGAGCTGCCCAAGAAGAACGTCGATTTCGGCGGCGGCCTCGAGCGCCTCGTGGCGGCGACCCGCAACGATGCCGATATATTCTTCATCGACGTATTCGATGCTGCCCGCGACGTACTCGAGAAGCGCTCGGGGGAATCCTATAGCGATGCCGAAGCGACGCGTTCCTTCCGCATCATCCTCGATCACATGCGCGCGGCCTCCTTCATGCTCGCGAGCGGCATCCGCCCGGGCAATAGCGAGCAGGATTACGTGCTTCGTCGCCTCATCCGCCGCGCCATCCGCGAAGCGGACAAGCTCGGCATCAAGGACGCCATGCTCGCTGAAGTAGCCGAGGGGTTCGGCGCGGCCTATGCCGGCGCGTACCCGTTCGTACAGTTTGCCGCACAGACCATCCGCGAAGGGCTCGAGAAAGAGGAGGCGCAGTTCAGAAAGACGCTTGCGAGTGGTATGCGCGAGTTTGAGAAATGGGAATTGAATCTCAAGCCTCTTGAAGAGACGAACTCTGTTGGTTCCGTTGGTCGAATTCTCCCTGGAGAAATTATTTTCCAACTCGTTACAACGCACGGTTTCCCGATAGATGTCATCAGGGAAATAGCGCACGAAAGGAACATCCAGCTTGATGAAGATGGGTTTGAGAAGCACATGGAAGAGCATCAGAATCTCTCGCGTGCGGGTGCCGCACAGAAGTTCGCCGGCGGGCTTGCTGATCAGGCTGAGCAGACGGTGCGCTACCATACCGCGCATCATCTGCTCCTCAAGGCGCTCCAGATGGTCCTCGGGCCCGACGTGCACCAGCGCGGCAGCAATATCACGAGCGAGCGCCTGCGCATCGACTTCTCCTACGGGCAGAAGATGACGCCGGAGCAGAAAGAAGCGGTGGAGAAGATCGTGAACGAGAAGATCGTCGCGGCATTGCCGGTCATCCGTACGGACATGAAGAAAGAAGATGCGGAGAAGCTCGGCGCGGAGCATGAGTTCGGCGCCTCGTATCCCGACATCGTCTCGGTGTATTCGGTCGGTCCGCTCGACAGCGCGTTTTCCATAGAGTTCTGCGGCGGCCCGCACGTGAGCAACACGAGCGAGCTCGGTCTTGGCGGCA
>DATKTL010000032.1:0-12974 GCA_035531095.1 Minisyncoccota bacterium
CTCACGCTCGCGCGCGTGCGGAAGATCTACGGCAGCGATACGTACGCGGAACCGTCGTCCTTCCTCGCCGACATCGATAACTCGCTTCTGGTTTATGATGAGACGGAGCAATTCCTTCCGGCGCGCGATCGGGCGCGCTCCCTGCTCGGCGACGATATATTCCTATGAGCGGCATACGAGCCAAGAAATCCCTCGGACAGAATTTCCTGATGCATGCGCGTATCGCGGAGCGCATCGCGCTTGCGGCGGAGCTCGCGAGAGATGCGGTCGTGTTCGAGATCGGTCCCGGGACCGGCATGCTCACGCGGGAGCTCTTGAAACTCGCGCAGAGAGTCATCGCGCTCGAAGCGGATCAGGAGCTTTTTGAAAGACTACAGACGGATTTTGCCGATGAGATACGCGCGGGCCGTCTCGAGCTCCTCGGCGGCGACATCCGCACGTTCGATATCGGTTCGCTCCCGAGGGGGTATGCGCTCGTCGCGAACATCCCGTACTACCTCACCGGAGAGATTTTCCGGATGTTCCTCACGACGCCCAATCAGCCGAGCGCGATGACGCTCCTCGTGCAGAAAGAAGTCGCAGAGCGTATCGCGCGAGCGAAGAAAGAGAGCATTCTCTCGCTCTCAGTGAAAGCGTACGGCACGCCGAAGTATGAGTTCACCGTCCCGCGCGGCGCGTTCAGTCCCGCGCCGAAGGTGGATTCGGCTGTCCTCACGATTCGCGGCATTTCACGGAAGCATTTTCCGACGCGCGCCGAAGAAGAGAGGTTCTTCGAGCTGGTGCACGCCGGTTTCGCCCACAAGCGTAAATTCGTCCGGAAGAATCTTGCGGAAGCCTCGCTTCCGCAGGGGGACATCCCGGAGAAGGCGCGCGCCGAAGACCTGCCGCTTGCGGCGTGGCTCTCTCTTATAGAGGGGCAGAACCGACGATCGGCGTAATCATCCCTTCTGAGGGGACGGGGTAGATTCCCAGCCAGCAGTAGGCCATAGGGACCGGCTCATATTCGCCCAGAAGATGAGTCGTGAACGGGACATTGTAAGAAAGGAAGGCTTGCGATCCGCCGACATAGGATAGGGTGACCACGAATGTGGGGGGGAGCGGTTCGACATACACGTTCCAGATGTCGCCGTCGCACGGGAGCGTGGCAAGGACGGCTCCGCCGAAAGGCATCGCGACTGCGGCTTGTGCCTGTTCCGGCATGAAGACGGAATCAAACGCCCGCTCGATAGTCGCTAAGACCCTGCCCGGGAAGGATGTGTCTTCGATGGCCTGATGAGGCGACGTATCCTGCACCTTTTTCAGAAACGCCGCCTGCAGATCGGTTGTCGTCGCGAGGCGTTGCATGATGCGCGCCTTGACCACAGCGAGCGTCGAGGATGACATGCCCTGCGCCGCCCCTACTTTATCGACATCGGCGAAGATGGTGTCTATATTCTTCAGATTGGGATTCTGCGCGGCGCCGGTCGATGCGGCGGATGCCGGCGGAGTCGGTGTGACGGGCGTCGTGGTCGCGGCGGCCGGCGTTACCGGCAGTGTGGCGACCGTTTCCGGCGCGGGCGCGGCGGCAAGAGCGTCAAGCTCCGCTCTCGTGTATGACCCCACATAGCCGTTTCCGCTCGAGAGCCCGGCCGGCACCAAGACGGCGCTCGCGTATTTTTCCTGGAACCGTATGACCGCCGCTTGCGTGAGCGACCCGAAATAATCGGTCTCATTCCCCGGGGAGCCTGGACCCGTAGCAGCGACGCTCGTCGCAGGGTCCTGATTCAAGAGCTTCTGCAGCGTCGTGACCTCGATACCGATAGAACCGAGGGAGAGGTTCGTCGCGAACGTACGGGGAGCTGTCGTTTGCGCGGATGCGACGACCGCGGATGAAAGCGCGAGGAGGGCGACCGCGGGAAGATACAGTGAGGCACGCATGCATGAAGGGTAACACGGAGCGTGCGGGTTTATACCCTGTTTCCCTATAGGAAATCGCGTAGCAGCTGGGTATACTTATCTATGATATGCAGGGCGAGATTTTTAAAAATTGGCGCATCCTATCCGCGACGCTTTTCTCGGTAGTGCTCATCGCTGGCGCCTACCTGCTCGCGCGCGGCGCGGGGACGCCGCAAGTGGCGCAAGCTTCGACCGAGACAGCGCTCTTGCAGGCGATCGCGACGCAAGATTCAGACAGCGACGGCCTCCCCGACTGGGAGGAGGCGCTCTATGGTACCGATCCGCACAATCCCGATACGTTCCATCTCGGCATGACCGACGGCGAAGCGGTCGCGAAGGGGCTCATCGTGCCGAAGGCTATCGCGGACATCCCGGTCGCCGCTGCGGCTCCGGCGGCGTCGACGACTATCGATTATGCCGCTGCCGGACTCACGCCGCCGGTCGCTGGTACGCTCACGGACGCGTTCGCGAAAAGCTTCTTCACGCTCTATCTCTCGGCGAAGGCGGCGAATGGCGGCGCTGACCTCTCAAGCAGCCAGACGAGCGCTCTCGCGACTCAGGCGATGGATCAGCTCTCGCAGAGCATCGCGCCGACTGCCGATTACCGGCAAGCGGCAGACATGACGGTGTCCGGTTCGGGACCCGACGCGCTGCGTGCTTTCGCCGCTGCGGCCGAGGCGGTGCTGAAGCGAAACGCGACGGACGCGACGATGAGTGAGATAGGCTACTTCCAGGCTGCGGTACAAGAGGGTGATACGAGTGCGCTCGCCCATCTCACGGCGCTCGCGAAATCATATCGGGACTCCGCCGTCGGTATCGCGGCGCTCCCGGTGCCGCAGGAGCTCGCGGCCGATGACCTCTCGATCGTGAACGCGATCATGCGCTTGAGCGAGATCGACAGCGATTTCGCTCGCGTGAACAGCGACCCGCTGACCGCCATGCTCGCGCTCGAACAATACCCGCAGACGGAGCTTACGGCCGAGCGTGCCTTCACTGCGCTCGCTGATACCTATGCTGCCTCCGGCGTCGTCCTCAAGAACGGCACGCCCGGCGCGGCCTTCGTGAATCTCATGGCCGACCTCGGGGCACAGCAGCGAGCCGCCGCCGCGAAACCATGACCGCGAAACCCTTCAGCGCCGCGCTCGCGATACTGCTCACTGTCGCTTTCGTCGCGCCTGCGGCTTTTTTCGTCGCGCCGCCGCGGGCGTCTGCCTCAGCGGCTAGCTGCATCGGCGGCCTTCTCGGCAGCTTGGGCTTCAATCTCGGCGCAAAGGCCGTCACGGGCGCCGTTGCTGTTCCGGTGTCAAACCTTTCGATTGAGAGCTCGTCGGGCTCTACTGCAGGGTCGACTGAGAGCAGCTGTATCAATGACGTGATCCTGGTCCCTCTCGCGCGGGCCGCTATCCGGGCGATGCTGCAGAAGATGACGGCGAGCGTCATAAGCTGGATCAATAATACCCCCGGTTCAAACGGCACCAGCGCGCCCTCATATGTGCAGGATCTCTCCGGTCACATGCAGAATGTCGGGACGACGAAAGCGCTCGCATTCTTCGCCCAGTTCAGCGACCTCTCGAATTCCCCTTTCGCCACCGCGATCGTGTCGTCTCTGAGCTCAAGCTACCTCCAGCAGTCGAGTCTTTCAGGATTCTTCGGTGCTAATCAGTGCACGCTCACGTCGTCATCGCCCAACATCAAGGCATACCTCGCCGGGGACTGGTCGCAGGGCGGGACGGCAGCATGGTTCGCGCTCACGACCGAGACGCAGAACAATCCTTACACGCTCTATCAGGCTTCCGAGGCCCGGCTCAGTTCTCAGATCACCGGCGCTCTATCCGACCAGGCGGCGCAGCTCTCCTGGGGGCAGGGATTCCTCTCGTGGTGCGGCACGAGCGATAGTGCGCTCCCCCCGGCCGGGAATAATCCGGATGAAGCTTCGCCGAACGTCGTGAGCGCTAACCCGGCAGGCGGGTGCACCAATAGCGACGGCACGCCGGGGACGATCCAGACCCCCGGGTCGGTTATCCATGACTACACGCAGAAGGCGGTCGTCGCCTCCGGTTTCGACCAGCTCATCTCTGCTAACGACCTCGATAACGCGCTCGGCTCCATCGTGAGCGCGCTCGCTACGCAGGTGCTCGGCGGCGCCGGCGGCCTCTTCGGCAGCTCGGCACCATCTTCAAACAGTGCCGCCAACAACGGAACGCTTACGAGCCAGCTGCAGAATTATTCGGCCAGCAGCGTGAGCGCGACCCAGTCCGCCTTCCAGACCGCGCAGACGATGCTCGACCGCGTCACGGCCTACACGAGCGCATGGGATACTATCGCCGCCGCAGCGAACACCGCTTCGACCAGCGTCGTGTCGCTCGCGAACGTCTGCACGACGAATGCGAACACCGCGAAGACGACGCTCCAGACGGACCCGCTCAATGCCAATCCGAACCTGCAGACATTCATAGATGCCGCCACTGCCGAGGCGACGGCGGCGCAGACCGCGCTCACGACCGAGGTGGCGCCAGTGCTCACGCAGGCGCAGGCGGCTCCCGATGCCGCTTCATCCACGCAAGCCCTCGCGCTGCAAGTGCAGGCGGAGGCTGTCGGATCGACCGGGTCTGCGGCGCCGACGCTCGCGTCAGACGTCGCGACGCTCGTGGCGATGTTCCCCGCGCTTACGGATCTCTCAGCTGCGCAGACGAATGCGACCGTGACCGGCGGCGCCACCGCAAGCCCGTCCGGGTCGCTTACGGTCTCGAGGGGGACGCTCGTCGACCAGATGAATCTCATCGGTACGAATGCGGCGACGCTCCAGAGCACGGTCTGCGACCCGACGTCGCCCTTGTATGCGAACACGGCCGGTGCCGGCGGCTGATCCTATGCGCCGAACTCTCGTTTCGATATTCGCCACTCTCACGCTCATCCTGGGCGCGACGGGCGCAGCGCCCGCCGCGCATGCGCAGACACCACCGACACAGAATCAGATAAATGCCGCGAACGAACTGGGGACCCCCGCCCAGCAAGCGGCTACCGGCCAAGGGACAGCCGCCCAGCAAGCTGCCGCCGCTCTCACCACGCAGCAGGCGCAAGCGCTCGCACAGAAGACTGCCGCGAATACGCCGACTCCTCCGCATCTCGAGGATGCGCCGGCTCAGTTCGGTACGGTCATGACATGGATCATGAGCCTCTTCGCCTGGCTCGTCGGCGTCGCTGCCATGACGCTCGACTACGCGGTGTACTACACCGTAGTCACGATGGGGAGCTACGTCCATAAGCTCAATGCTGTTGGCGTCGCGTGGCGCATCCTGCGCGACATCGGGAATATCGCTCTCATATTCGGCTTCCTCGCCGTCGGTATCACTACCATCTTGAATGTGGACTGGTATGGCGGCGGCAAGAAGATGCTCCCGATGATGCTTCTCGCCGCCGTCTTCCTCAACTTCTCGCTCTTCTTCTCCGAGGCGATCATCGATGTCGGCAATCTCTTCGCGACGCAGTTCTACACGCAGATCAACGGCGGGAAGACGCCGACGAGCGATTTCCTCTCCACCGTGAATCCTTCGAATGAAGGTATTTCCAATAAGATCATGGCGCAGCTCGGACTACAGACCATCTACAATCCGAACGCGAATCCGGCAGCCCTCGCCGGCGGCCACACCTGGATTGTCGGTTTCATGGGCATCATCCTCTTCATCATCACTGCCTTCGTTATGTTCTCGCTCGCTTTCATACTCATCGCGCGATTCGTCACGCTCATCTTCATCATCATCCTCGCGCCGGTCGGTTTCGCCGGCCTCGCAGTGCCGATGCTTGCGAAGCGGGCGAGGCAGTGGTGGGACACGCTCTTCGCGCAGACCATCACCGCACCGATCCTGCTTCTCCTGCTCTACGTGTCTCTCGCGGTCATCACGGATGCGCAGTTCCTCTCCGGCTTCAATGCGACCGGGAGCTGGCTCGACTACATCAATAATTACAATCTCGCCGGTTTCGGGGGGATGATGCTCTCCTTCCTCGTCGCGATAGGGCTCCTTCTCATCACGGCTACTCAGGCGAAGCGCCTTTCGGCTTTCGGTGCGAGCGTGGCGACCCAGACCGCCGGCAAGCTCACGCTCGGCGCGACGGCGTGGGCAGGGACCAAGGCTATCGGTCTCCCGTCGCATTATGTCGCGCAGCGCATCCGGACGAGCGGTATCGCCGGCACGAGAACCGGGCGCGTGCTCGCATCGACTTTCGACAGAGGGGCGAAAGCCAGCTTCGATATACGCGGTTCAAAGGCTGCGGCTGGCCTGGAGAGTGTCGGTCTCGGCCTGGGAGCCGGCAAGGCCGCCGAGGGCGGTTACCGGGGCCAGCGCGACAGGACCATCAAGGAGCACGAGGAATACATCAAATCGATCGACAAGGCGCATGAAGAGCGTGGTCCGAACGCTCAAGAGGAAGAAAGGATCGAAAAGGCGGTGCAAGCACGCACCGACGCATTAGGAGCGCAATCCTCAGCGAAGGAAGCGAAGGATGTCGTCCAGGCGAGAGTCGACCGGCACGCGGCTGAAGTCGCGCGGCTTGCCGACATAGACGCTGAAAATCGCAAGAGAGGCGTTCTCGATCAGAAGACCCTGAACGAACTCAAGGCGGCCCAGCAGAATCTCGCGAGCGGCAAGGAAGACTTGGCCGCCGCGACATCTAAGCTCGCCACAGCCGACAAGGTACTCACCGCAGCCGACACAGAGAAGACCGCGGCTGAAAAGGCGCCGGGAGATCGGATGAAAGAAGAGAAGACGTCGGCTAAGGTGGCATACGCTGGAAGGGTCGGGACTAAGGCCTCCGAGAATCCGATCATGTGGGCGGTGAACCTCGGCATGTACGGCCCCGGCGGCGCGCAAGCGGCGCGCAAGATCATCAAGGAAGCGACTAAGAAAGAGACAGAAGAAGAAAAGCTTATCAAGGCGATCAAGGCCGCCGGCAAGAAAGAGGCAGAAGCCGCCGCGAAGGAGCCCGGTGCGGCAGCTCCCGCCGCGGCGCCTGCGCAGGCGGCCGAGTCTCATTAACGCACGCTTGATATGGATAACGACCGACAAGAACCGACTCTCGACGACAGTATCGCGCAAGTGATGCGGACCTTGCCGCCAGTCGTACGCGACTATATCGTTCAGGAGAAATACACCGCAGTCACGAAGAATCTCGTGGCGAAATACGGACTGCGCATCGATCAGGGTAGCGTCATCGAGCGCGAGCTCGCATTGCTCCTCATGGGCATCGAGGACCCGACCGAATTCATGCAAACGCTCGCCGACAAGGCGAAGCTCGACCAGGCGACCGTCAGCAGCATCGCGCAGGATGTGAATGAGCAGATTTTCGTGCCGCTTCGGGCGGAAGAGATGAAGGGTGGCGTGCCGTCGTCGGCGCCGACAGGAGAGGAACAGCCGGAAGAGCATTTCCATCTGGAAAATAAGATCGCCCCCTCTGCGCGGCCGGCCATCGCACCGCCCGCGCCGCAACCGCGCATGCCGCGATCCGGCGGCACGCTCGGCGACGCGGTCCGCTCCATCCTGCCGCCCCCGAAGCCTCTCGAGAGCAGTACGCTCCTCGAGGACCACGAGGAACCTTCCCCTTCACTGAAGGCTGCGGAGGGTGCCGCGTATGCTGAGATCAACAAGATTCCGGCTGTTCGCCCCGCTCCCGTTCCCGCTGCGGCGCTGCCACAGGCGGCAGCGCCGCAATTCGTGAGCGCCCGTACCTCCTCGATGCCTCTCGGCGAAGGCGCTCCGGCGAATCTCCCCGGGCTGATGCCGTCTGTCGCTCCGCTCCCGGTACCGCCTCCGCCTGCTCCGGCTCCTGCGGCGCCGAAGCCGATTGCCCCCGCTCCGGTCGCCTCTTACAACGCCGACCCCTATCGCGAGCCCATCGATGAGCCTCTTAGTGAGATGTGAGAGCGTCTAGTTGCATTATCCGGCACCTTTCTATATAGTGCCTGTATCCCGCTCGGCGGGTTTTCTCACTCAAATGGCAACCATCAATCAGCTGTCCAAGAAGGGACGCAAGACGAAGTCGTCGAAGACGAGCAAGCCTGCGCTTGCCCGCGGCTTCAACGCGCTTAAGAACCGCCCGACCTTCTATGCCTCGCCATTCAAGCGCGGCGTCTGCACCAAGGTGACCACGAAAACCCCGCGCAAGCCGAACTCCGCTATCCGTAAGATTGCCCGCGTCCGCCTCACGAACGGCATGGAAGTCACCGCCTATATCCCGGGCGAGGGGCACAACTTGCAGGAACACTCGGTCGTGATGCTCCGCGGCGGCCGCGTGAAGGACATCGGCGTCCAGTACACGATCGTGCGCGGCAAGCTCGATACCGCCGGTCTCGACAAGCGCCGCCGCTCGCGCTCGCGCTATGGCGCGAAGCGTCCCAAGGCATAACTTTTCAATCGTTACATTTTTAAACATTTAAATCTCCTGTATGCGCCGACCCCTCAAGAAGCAGCGAACCTGGCGACCGGACCTCAAGTACGGCTCGGAGACGTTGACCCGTTTCATCAACGCGGTCATGTGGGACGGCAAGAAGGATACGGCTCGTGCCGTCGTCTACGACGCGCTCGCCCACATCGAGAAGGATGGCGCGAACCCGCTCGAGACCTTCGAGTCAGCACTCCGTAACGCCTCGCCGCTCATGGAAGTCCGCTCCCGCCGCGTCGGCGGCGCCAACTACCAGGTCCCGCGCGAAGTCCCGCAGAACCGCCGCCTCGCGCTCTCGTTCCGCTGGATCATCAACGCTGCCCGCAACAAAAAGGGGAAGCCGATGGCCGAGAAGCTCGCGACCGAACTCCTCCTTGCCGCTAAGAACGAAGGTGACGCGATCAAGAAGAAGGACGAGATGCACCGCATGGCCGATGCCAACAAGGCGTTCGCCCACTTCGCCTGGTAAGATTGCTCGGCAAGTTCTGCCGATCTGATAAATAAAAAGCCCGCCGATAGGCGGGCTTTGTGTCTGGGGAGCCATGTTACATAGCAGGGGAATACCCGATTTTCTGGAGCAGGGCATCGAGGTGGAGAATGGTCACATTGTTCCCGACAATCGCATGCGGCGATAATGATTCGTCGCGTGTCTGCGATGCTTTTAGTCGAGTCAACATCTCCTCGATGGTGTGGATATGGCTCACGTCGCCATTTTCGCCGAACCGGCCTATGACCTCCTCAAGATACGAAGGGTCAACCTCTATAAGGATCTTGTCCATTTCTATCCTCGCACTGGTTATTGATCGGGACACCCGAGTAGAGAGTACGCTATGCTCCCGTCCTTTGCAATTTCACCAGTTTCCGCTATTGTGTGGAGAACGCCACGGCGCCTTATTTTTTATTTATCCTCTTATGAATCGCGACTACCCGCTCGAGAAGGTGCGCAACTTCGGCATCATCGCTCACATCGATGCCGGCAAGACGACCACGTCTGAGCGCGTGCTGTTCTACACGGGCAGCCAGCACAAGATCGGCGAAGTGCACGAGGGCGAGACCACGACCGACTGGATGGAGCAGGAGCGCGAACGCGGCATCACCATCACTTCGGCGGCTATTACCTGCTTCTGGACGAAGACCGGCGAGAAGGACAAGAAGGATGTCTCGAAGAAATCCCGTTTCAACATCATCGACACCCCGGGACACATCGACTTCACCGCTGAGGTGAAGCGCTCGATGCGCGTCCTCGACGGTGCGATCGTCGTTTTCGACGGCGTGGCCGGCGTGGAGCCGCAGTCCGAGACGAACTGGCGCTACGCCGATGAGGCGCAGGTGCCGCGCGTCTGCTTCATCAATAAGCTCGACCGCACGGGTGCCTCCTTCGAGCGCTCCTACGCGAGCATTCTCGACCGTCTTTCGCCGAAGGCTATCCGCATGCAGATTCCGATAGGCGAAGAGGAGAAGCATGAAGGCGCCGTCGACCTGCTCAAGATGAAGGGATACACCTTCTCGGGCAACATGGGCGAAGAGGTTACCGAAGTCGAGATCCCGGCAGACCTCCTTGAGGACGCGAAGAAGTATCGCGCCGCTCTCATCGAGCGCATCGTCGAGCAGGACGACGAGGCTATGAGCGCCTACCTCGAGGGCAAGGAGCCGTCACTTGAGGAACTGAACAAGATCCTCCGCAAGGCGGTCATCAACAACGAGATCTTCCCGGTGTACTGCGGCAGCGCGCTCAAGAACAAGGGCGTGCAGCTCGTGCTCGATGCCGTCGTCGACTATCTCCCGTCGCCGCTCGACCTCAAGCCGGTGACCGGTACCAATCCGAAGACCGGCGAGCCGGTGGAGCGCCACGCTTCCGATGACGAGCCGTTCTGCGCGCTCGCCTTCAAGCTCCAGACCGACCCGTTCGTGGGTGCCCTGACCTTCTTCCGCGTCTACTCCGGTACGCTCACGGCCGGTTCGTACGTGTACAACTCGACCACGGGCTCCAAGGAGCGCGTCGGCCGCATCGTCCGCCTCCAGGCCGACAAGCGCGAAGAAGTCGAGAAGGTCTTCACCGGCGAGATCGCCGCAGCCGTGGGCCTCAAGGACACCAAGACCTCGCACACGCTCTGCGACGAGGCCGCGCCAATCATCCTCGAAGAGATTAAGTTCCCCGAGCCGGTCGTCAGCCTCCGTATCGAGCCGAAGACCAAGGCCGACCAGGAGAAGATGGGCATCGCCCTCCGCAAGCTTTCGGACGAGGACCCGACCTTCCGCATCAAGACCGATGAGGAGACGAACGAGACCATCATCTCGGGCATGGGCGAGCTGCACCTCGAGATCCTCGTGGACCGCATGAAGCGCGAATTCAACGTCGTCGCTGATGTGGGGAAGCCGCAGGTGGCGTACCGCGAGACTATCCTCGGTTCTGCTGAGGCAGAAGGGAAGTACATCAAGCAGACCGGCGGCAAGGGTCAATACGGCCATGTGAAGATCCGCATGAAGAAGATGGAACCGGTCGATCCGGAGGCGAAGGTCGCGAAGAACGTCACCCGCGAGGAACACTTCGAGTTCATCAACAATATCAAGGGAGGCGCTATCCCGCAGGAATTCATCGGTCCTGTCGAGAAGGGCATGCGCGAAGCGATGACGCGCGGCGTCCTCGCCGGCTTCCCGATGGTGGATATCTCGATCGACCTGTACGACGGCTCGTATCACGACGTCGACTCCTCGGAAATCGCCTACAAGATCGCGGCGTCGATGGCGTTCCAAGAAGCCGCACAGAAGGCGAAGGCCGTCATTCTCGAGCCGATCATGCGCGTCGAGGTGGTCATGCCGGATCAGTTCATGGGCGACATCACCGGCTCGCTCTCCGGCAAGCGCGGCCAGATCGAGGGCATGGAGGATCGCGGCATGAACAAGGCGGTGCATGCGCTCGTCCCGCTCTCTGAGATGTTCGGCTATACGACGACGCTCCGCTCGATGACCGAAGGTCGCGGCAACATGACCATGGAATTCGATCACTACGATGTGGTGCCGAACAACGTGGCGGCCGATATCATCGCATCCCGTAAATAATTTGAAAAAGATACAAACACCCCGCAGCCGGAGGCTGCGGGGTGTTTTGTCTTTTTATGCTATACATTGGGCTAGGCGCCCCACTCCGGGGCCCGCTCTTTACGGGGGTGCGCTGTGGAGACATTTTCAGAAAACCTGGCTTCAGAAATCAGCAAGCAGTTCGGGCACGTTGCGCCCTTCGAGCCGTGCACGTACTGCCGTTCCGGCGGGGAGGTCGTGGTTCTTACGGAAGATTGCTCCTACTGTGCCGAGAAAGTGAATGATTTTCTCGAGATCTTCTGGCAGAATCACCGGCCGTGGTACGCGCTGTGGAAGAAGTGCGTCGGCTTCTCGGTGTACGCACCGTTCTCCTTCTCTGAGGATGAGGTCCTTGTCGTCGACATCTTAGGCGCAATCGAGGAGCGATTCCCCAAGAGCCTTGGCAAGCATCGTAATCGGCTGTATCAGGCTGCCGAGAGCTTGAAGGTCCGTATTCCATGAAAAGTATGGCATCAGGGCTGGTCCAAGGACCAGCCCATCTTATTTTTGTTTATTTATTCTCGATGTTCGGGTTGCATTTCTTCCGGCGCTCTCGTATAGTGGTCCTAACGCATCTTGGCGTCGCTCTTTGGCTTGTCTGCTTTCTGTAATCAGCTGGCCGGAGCTTTTTCCGACTCGCGTCGGATTTAATCGTGATTTACTAGCAAGCGAGCGAGTGAAAAGAGAATGTCTTCATTTTCTTTTCCGAGCGAGCGCAGGTAGGAAGAAGTTCGTCATCGAACCTTCTTATTGACAATTAACCGATTCACTATGGCAGAATTCTCTCGCAGCAAGCCGCACATGAACGTAGGCACCATCGGCCACGTTGACCACGGCAAGACGACCCTTACCGCAGGCATCCTTAATGTCCTCTCTATGCTTACGAGCGAGGGCTACAGCGCCCGCGTCGAAGGCGTCGACAACATCGACAGCGCACCGGAGGAAAAGGCGCGCGGTATCACCATCGCGCTCCACCACTCGGAGTACGAGACACCGAACCGCCACTACGCGCACATCGATGCCCCGGGCCACGCAGACTACATCAAGAACATGATCACGGGAGCCGCCCAGATGGACGGCGCAGTCCTCGTGGTCGCCGCGACTGACGGCGTGATGCCGCAGACTCGCGAGCACATCCTCCTTGCGAAGCAGGTGGGCCTCAAGAAGCTCATCGTCTTCCTCAACAAGGTGGACATGGTGGAGGAGGCAGACCTCATCGACCTCGTCGAAGAGGAGATCCGCGAGCTCCTCACCAAGCAGGGCTACGACGGCGCAGCGACGCCGATCATCCGCGGCTCGGGCCTCAAGGCGCTCGAGGCGAAGGACGTCTCTGACGAGTGGGCACAGAAGGTGAAGAGCCTCGTCGACACGATGGACTCGTACTTCGACATGCCGGAACGCGAGGTGAACAAGCCGTTCCTCATGCCGATCGAGGACATCTTCTCGATCGAAGGTCGCGGCACCGTGGTCACCGGCCGCATCGAGCGCGGCGTGATCAAGGTCGGCGAGGAAGTCGAGATCGTCGG
>DATKTL010000033.1:0-3817 GCA_035531095.1 Minisyncoccota bacterium
TCGTCACCGCGCCCTTCGCGCTACGGCGGCAGCTCCTCGAGCGGCCCGCGCCGCTACGGCAGCGATCGTAGCGGCAGTCGCGGCGGCTACAGCGGCGGACGCGGCCCTTCGCGCGGACGCGGCTTCGGCACGTTCGGCGAGACCGAGTCCGAGATCGCCAAGTTCATGAACAAGACGGTCGTTACGACCGAGGAGCCGGTCTTCGTCCCCGAACATAAGTTCGCGGACTTCGATATCAATGCGCACCTCAAAGCGAACATCCTCGCGCACGGCTACGACCTGCCGACGCCGATCCAGGACAAGACCATCCCGCACACGCTCCTCGGGCAGGACGTGGTCGGCCTCGCCGAGACCGGCACCGGCAAGACGGCAGCTTTCCTCATCCCGCTCATCGACAAGGTGATGAAGCAGAAAGGGGAGCGCGTCCTCATCATGGCGCCGACGCGCGAGCTCGCGGTGCAGATCGAGAAAGAACTCGCCGGCTTCGCCAAGGGGCTCGGCTTCCGCGGCATGGTCGCGGTGGGCGGCGCCAACATCGGCCCGCAGATCTCAGCGCTCCGTCATGATCCGGCATTCGTCATCGGCACGCCAGGACGCTTGAAGGACCTCATGGAGCGCCGCGCGCTCGACCTCACCGGATTCGGTACGGTCGTCCTCGATGAGGCGGACCGCATGCTCGACATGGGCTTCATCGACGATATGCGCATGATCCTCAGCAAGATGCGCAAGGAGCGCCACACGCTCTTCTTCTCGGCGACGATGGGGAAGGACGTGGAGAAGCTCATCGGCGACTTCCTCGAGAGCCCGGTCATCATCTCGGTGAAGACCCGCGACACCTCGAAGAACGTCGAGCAGGACGTCGTCCGCATCCCGCGCGGCGCCGACAAGTTCGAAGTGCTCGCCGACCTCTTGAAGAATCGCGAGTTCAGCCGCGTGCTCATCTTCGGACGCACCAAGTACGGCGTCGAGAAGCTTGCCAAGGACCTCTCCCGCCGCCATATCCATGCGGAGAGCATCCACGGCAACAAGACCTACGGTGCGCGTATCCGCGCACTTGAGGCCTTCAAGACCGGCAAGGTGGTGGCGCTCGTGGCGACCGACGTCGCAGCGCGCGGCCTCGACATCCCCGCCGTGACGCACGTCATCAACTACGACCTTCCGTCGACGTATGAGGACTACGTGCACCGCATCGGCCGCACCGGCCGCGCGTCGAACAAGGGTATCGCCCTCACCTTCGTCCAGGGTTAGTCAAAAGATTTTACAATGCAAAAAGCACCCGCAAGGGTGCTTTTTGTTTTCCCGGTCACGCCTCTTTGCGGTTGGTGAGTGCGGCGCGGAGCGTCTCGGCGTCGGAGTACTCGAGCTCCGAGCCGGTCGCGAGGCCGCGGCCGAGCTCTGATACCTTCAGGTGGTCGCGGTAGGGAGCGAGCAATTGCCGCACGCGGTCGGCGGTATGCTCGCCCTCGCTCGTCGCTCCGAGTGCGAGGACGACTTCGGTGAGGCCGCTTGTGAGGCGCTTCTCGACGGCGCGTACGAGCTCACCCTCACGGATGGCGCCCTTGCCCGAGAGCGTGAGGACGCCGCCGAGGACGAAGTAGCGGCCGCGATAGGTACCGGCGCGCTCGACCGCGGCGAGGTCCTGGTCCTTCTCGACGAGCATGAGAAGGGTGTCATCGCGCTTGCGGTCAGAGCAGTAGTTACAGACGGATGCGGTAGTGCCGTTATAGAATCGCAAGCACTCGGGGCACTGACGGACACTGCTGCCGAGCGCGGTAATGAGCGTGGCGAGCTCGGTGCGCTCAGCAGCCGGCGCCGCGAGGAGGTAATAGACGAAGCGCTTGCCTTGCCGCGGCCCGATACCGGGAAGCTTCGCAAGAGCACGTGCCAGCTCGTCGATGTGGTCGCTCATGATTTATGTCGCCGGTGCATCGGCATCCGCGGGATATCGATGAGCGAAGAAGGGAAGAACGCCTTGGGTCGGACGTAGACCGTGTAGCGTATCCACGTCGCCAGCAGGGGCAATGCAGAAATAGCAATCGTCCATGTTGGCCCCCACACCGAAAAAATGAATCCGGCGAGAATCGGACCGACCGCATAGCCGAAGTCATTTGAGAAAGATATGACACCTGCGACCGCGCCATCGTGAGCGTGTTCCGTATCAAGCGCGTGGAGCCATGACCAAAGAGAGAGACGGGCAATCTCGTCGCCGGTGGATGCGAGGAATCCGAAAAGAAGGAAAAGCGGTCCGAATGTCGTACCGGTGATTAAGCCGATTATTGCAAAAAGCGAGAGACCGTAAAATACCAGTAAGCTTTTGTCGCCCCGATCGACAAAGGCGCCGATGAGTACACCGAACAATACGATTGATAAGTCGAAAACGGCAAGCCCGAATCCGAGAATCTGTTGGCCACTGACGTTTGCTGCGATTATAAGCGGCACCACGAACCAGATTGCGCCGTAGAAGATCGCACTCGCGAAAGTAAAAGCGCAGAGCGTTCCGCTCGCCGGGTTGAGGCGTTTAAGGGCTCTGAAGCTCTTCAGGACATCGGTTCGGCGGATGTGATATGGCTCCGCAGGCAGGACCGATTCGGTGTGCGGACTCGGCTTATCGGGAGGACTCAGGAAAAGCGCGATAATCGCAAAGACGAAAAGCACGATCAGGGTATCGCCCATGAAAAGCGGTGAATATAAGAGGACGAACGGAAGCGATACGCTCGCAAGTACGACACCGAGGGAACCGAAGGTGTCTCGAAGCGCGAGGAATCGTCCGCTCGTTTCCTTCTTTGCGTAAGCGAGTATGTACGCGTTCATCCCAGGCGCATAGAAAAGCCATCCGATGACGCTGAAAGCGACGCTCAGGAGAAAATTCGTAAACGAGAATCGCGTCAAGAAGAACGCCGATGTAACGAATGCGACCCATCCGATCGCGAGCATGCGCTTCTTGCCGAAGCGATCGACGAGATGCCCAGCGGGCACATCGAGAAGCATCTGAAGGAAGGACGCAGTTCCGATGAGGACACCGACTACCCAAAGCGGCAGAAGGCGCTCGCCGAGCGGCGAGAGAAGCGAGTAATGCAGTACGGCGGCGAATCGATAGAGCACAATGAAGAGCCAGAACCCGGAGAATGCGCTCAACAGAGAAGCGGTTGTCTTTTTTGTCCCGTCGGTCATGTCAGAATTCGCCGGCGAGGTCGCCGTACCCGGCCGTATCGAGCGGCTGGAAGCTGGTGCGCTTCTCGTCGAAGAAGAGCTCGACCATGCCGGTGGGGCCGTTACGGTGCTTCTCGATGAGAATCTCGGCGACGCCGGTGCGGTCGCTCTCCTTGTTCGCTTTGTCTTCGCGATGGATGAACATCACGACGTCGGCATCCTGCTCGATGGAACCCGAATCGCGCAGGTCGGAGAGGCGGGGTTTGCCGCCGCGCTGCTCGACGGCGCGCGAGAGCTGGGAGAGCGCGATGACGGGGACTTCGAGCTCGCGCGCGAGGCCCTTGAGCGAGCGCGAGATCTCGGTCACCTGCTGCACCATCGAATCGGATGCTTTCGTCGAGGTGGGGCTCATGAGCTGGAGATAGTCGACGACGATGAGGCCGATGCCGCGCTCGCGCTTCAGGCGCCGCGCGACGGCGCGCATCGCGAGGATGTTGTTCCCCGGCTTGTCGTCGATGAAGATGGGCGCTTTGGAGAGCGACTCGAGCGCATCGCGGATGCGGTCGAAGTCCTCCTCGGCCTTCACTTGCCCGGTGCGCAGCTTCCAGGAGTCCACGAACGACTCGGCCGAGAGCATGCGGTCGATGATCTGCTCGGAACTCATCTC
>DATKTL010000034.1:0-2612 GCA_035531095.1 Minisyncoccota bacterium
TTGCGGAGGTTAAACCTCCGCAAAGATCGCTTTCTATCTCTTTGAAGATGTTCTGAAGGGACGGCGGTAGGACTTGCTCGCCACTCACAGCGAAAGCGAGACCGTTCGCCTGCCCGGTACCGTGATACGGGTCCTGTCCGAGGATGACGACCTTCACCTTATCGAACGGGCAGAGATCGAATGCGCGAAAGATGTTCGCGGGTGCCGGATACACCGCCCCCTCTCGATACTCGTTCTTGACGAAAGTCGTGAGCTCTTTGAAGTACTTCTTCTCAAACTCCCCCTGCAGATGCGCCGCCCACGAGGGTTCTATTTTGACTTCCATGATCAAAGCGCGCCTTCGGCACGGAGGAGCGTCTCCTTCGCTTCTTCACCGCCGCGGTTGTACGCGCCTGCACGTCCATCGCTCCGCACGACGCGGTGGCACGGCACGGTCGGGTCGTAATTACCCTTCATCACCGTGCCGACGGCACGCGCAGCTCCCGGGTGGCCGATTGCTCGCGCGACTTCGCCGTAGGTGCGCGTCTCCCCTTTCGGAATCTGGCGCACAGCTTCACGGACACGCTCGGCGAATGAGCCGCTATTTCTTTTCGGTATTGGCATGATGGAGCGCCTGCAGCTTCTTGCCTGCGGCGGTGCGGTACGGACAATATTCGCAAGTCGTGCTCAATGCGGGAAGCTCGTCGCTCTCGAGGCACGCCTTGATGCGCGGGAGGACGTCGTCGATCCAATCGGCGGATCCCTCGCACGGCACGAGCGTCACTTCGAATTCGAGCTGAGCATCGAATGCCTCTTTGTCGGAACGCGCATTCGCATAGACGAAATAGCCCGTGTCGGAGACGGTGAAGCCGTTCTGCCGCAGGAGCCACTGGTAGACGCCTATCTGCCGGCGGTACTGCTCTTCCCATGAGGAGTCCCCGAGCGACTCGATAGTCCCCTCCTTCGACGTCGCTTTGTAGTCGACGACGATGAGCGCGCCCGAAGGGTCGACCCAGACATCATCGATCGCACCCGACACGGTGAATCCGGTCGCTCCGTGCTTGTGCTCGATGCCCTCGAAGTTCTCTCGCCAGGTATTGAGGTCCTTGTGCTGGTATGGGACTGCATCGACGCCGTAGTGCTCAAGGAGCGGATGCTTGGAACCGGCGGCTCGGTGCACATCGAACTCTTTCTTGAGGAGCGTGTCCACAGCCACGTTGAGCGTGAAGGCGGGGCCGCGCGGTCGCGCCGTCCCGAGCTTATTGTCGAGATAGAAACAGCGCGGACACTCCATGAAGAGTTCTATCTTCGAGCGCGAGAGGCGCCACTTCTTGCCGCCGTAATTCCAGTCGGCACTGCGATCCGGATTGTAGCTTTTCTTGAATTCGGCCATGGTCAGTTAGCCGTCGTGAAGTACGCGATAACCGGTTCGCCCGTGGTGAAGTCTACATACACGCTGTCGGTGGAAAGATCGAAGACATCGTTGCCATCGTCGCGATATAATTCGACTGCGTAGGAAGAACTGGGTTCAGTCGCGCGCAGAAGCGGGACGGCGACATTGCTGCGCGGACCGGTCACACGGACGGCGCCGAGCACATTCCCGAGATCACTGCCGTTCACCTCCCGCACGGCGACCCACACGCCCGGCGGCGGTACGGTGACGAATTCGACGATGACGTCTGACCCCGCGGATTGGTCGGCGATCGACACGGCGCCGCTCGCTGGTGCCGTCGCCTTGCCCACGGTCGCGGCAGAGCCGGGCGAGGTGATCGAATATGCTGAGAGCGGCGCGGACGAGAGGTCACCGCCGAGAAACCATGCGGCCATGAGCAGCACCCCGAGCATGAACCCGCCGACGAAAGAACCCAAGGAAAAAGATTTCGTCATAGGGAAACTGTATCATGCGCGACGTCCGGGAGCGAAAGGAGACCATCCGCCTCGGCGAGGATATCGCCGATCCGATCGGGAGGGAGCCGGAGGACGTCGAGGCGACGATGCTCGGCTATCACTTCATCGACCGTGGCGGTGCCATTATCGATAAGGAGACGCTTTTCGGTCCGCGAGAGCCGCGTGAGCGCGGTGATGGGATACACTTTCGTGCGACTCATCAGCATGAAAAGAGATTCATTCGCCGGGTATCCCCATCCGAGGAGCTCGACGCCGGCGCACTCGGCATAGGCGATGGCTTCAGAGGTGAATTTCGTATTCGTGACGAGGAGGCCGCGATCGATGGGGCACGCGCGCACCGCCGGGTCGCAAGAAAAGATGTCGTCGAAGCGGCTCTTCACGTAGAGCGCGACCTTCAGGTCGGTCTTGTAGTTCGGGTCGTTGTGATATTTGAGTTCGGCAGCGAGGTAGGTGTTCTGCTTCGGATGCGATGCGTAGAAGTCGACTTCGTGCGAGACGCACTTCCCGCGGATCATCTTGCGCGTCTCGACCTGCCATCCGAGGACGGTGTAGAGGTGCGAGATGAAGTCTTCGAAAGGGTGGCCGGTGGGCCCGAGCTCAAGCAGCGCGCGACGGAGCGCGTAACGTGCGGCGATCGGGCGCGATTCTCTCCGCAAGAGCGCGAAGGCGCGCATGTGGACCTCTCTCGACGACATGCCGGGGACAAGCGTCCGAGTGACTTCCTG
>DATKTL010000035.1:0-13021 GCA_035531095.1 Minisyncoccota bacterium
TGCAGGCGCGCGGCGGCCGTCGTGAGCGCTTCTTTCGCGGCTGTGCTCATGCCGCTCTTCTCATCAAGCTCCTTCCCGGAAAGAGCGGCATTGGTCGCACCCTTCTTCCCGGCGCGCTTCGCGGCGAGAGAGCGAGCCGCGACGACCCGCGCACGTACCTGCGCGGATGATTCGCCGGTGCTGAGTCTCGCAAGAGTATCATGCGGCACGAGCGGCACTTCGATCCACAAATCGAGGCGGTCCACGATGGGCCGGCTGATGCGCCGCGCTTGCTTGGCGGCGGCGCGTATGGCGACGCGAGAATCGCTCGAGATGGTGTCGGCCGGATTCATCGCCGCGACGATCATGCAGTCCGCCGGGAAGGTTACCGTCGCGCGGGCGCGAGAGACCGTGACAATGCGATCCTCAAGCGGCTGCCGAAGCGCCTCGAGGACCCGCGATTCGAATTCCGGAAACTCGTCGAGGAAGAGCACGCCCTTATGCGCGAGCGTCACTTCACCCGCTTTCGGGAAGGCGCCGCCGCCCACGATAGCCACATGCGACACGGAGTGGTGCGGCGCGCGGAAGGGCGGCCAGTGTACCGCTTCACCGTCATGCAGAAGCCCGGCGGTCGAGTGTATCGCGGTTACCTCAAGCACTTCATCGTCGGTTAAAGGCGGGAGGATACCGGAGAGCGCGCGAGCGAGCATGGTCTTGCCGGTACCGGGCGGACCATAGAAGACGATGTTGTGCCGGCCGGCAGCCGCGATCTCGAGCGCACGCTTCGCGCTCTCCTGCCCTTTCACCTCATTGAGATCGATAGCGGGCGGCGGCGCGCTTACGCGGCGGTCGCGCACGAGCCTCAGGAGCGGCTTCTCACCTTTCAAGTGTTCGAGCAGTTCCGTGAGCGATGCCGGGGCATAGATAGCGACGCCTTCGGCCAAGAGCGCTTCGCGCGCATTCCCGGGCGGTACGTATATCGTCGTTACGCCGTGCCGTTTCGCCGCGAGTACTTGCGGCAAGACGCCGCGCACGCTCCTGATGGTACCGTCGAGCGCGAGCTCGCCGATCGAGAGCACGTCCGAGACGCAGGGTTCGAGATCGCCAGCGGCGATGAGGTAGGCGAGCGCGAGCGGCACGTCGTAGTGCGACCCTTCTTTCTTTAAGTCCGCCGGCGAGAGCGAGAGGATGATGCGCTTGTTCTGCTGCTTGGGCGGCTTGTACCCCGAGTGGCGTATCGCTGCCGAGACGCGGTCGCGCGCTTCCTCGACCGCCTTATCGGCGAGACCGACGACAGCGAAGTTGTGCAGACCGCGCGTGAGGTCCGCTTCGACGATGACTATTTCCGCACTCGAGCCCACCGGCTGCGCAGCAAGCGTCTTCGCGTAGCCGTGCTTGGGCACCTTGCTCTGCGGGTCTGACTGCGTACGAACCGACGGAGACTTCGGTTTCGCAGGCATGACGTTGCTATAAGTGAGCGACGCAGGTCGTCGCGGCGGGATCCGCTTCCAGGCGCGCTTCTTCTATCGCGCCGCCGCACACGTCGCACACGCCGTACGTTCCTTTCTCGATGCGCGCAAGCGCCGCGAGGACTGTGTCATACCGCGCTTCGAGATCGGCGAAGATGGCTGAGGTCGTGTCGCGATTCACGACGACATCTGCCTGATCGGCCAGATCGGCTTCCGTACCGGTCTCTGATTGCAGCGGTTCCCAATCGCCGGGGACGGCAGGATTCTTCCGGCCGATATCGCCCATCTCCGACTCGAGCTTCATCTTCTCTTCTTCTAACCTCTTCGCGAAGTGTTCGGTGTTCATGACTGCATGATAGCAGACGTCAGGAGTGCGACGTCGCGAGACGTCCGAGTATCTCGGCGAATGCCGCAGGATCGCGCGCGATGACCAGCGTCGTCTGGTTCCAGTAGCCGTAGAGCAGGATGCTCCTGCCCGCCGAATCGCGATAGATGCGTACGTCGTGATTGCTTACGACCTCGTCGCGGAAACCGATCTGCTGGCCCGGCGCAGCGGCAGTCGCGCTCCGCGTGCTGGTAGCGGTCGAGGTCGCGGTGACCGGTGCCGGGTATGACGGGTACAGCACGCCAAGATCGCTCTGCATCGCCAGTTCCCAGGAGAGCATCCCCGAGAATGTCGCGCTATAGGAACCGACGGAAAGTATGAAAAACGGGCTTTGCCCGCTCGCAGTATTCACGACGCCCGCCATGCTCCGTGACGCGTCGATGTTGCGCGTCAGTATGCCGGGGGCGTTCGTGTCGAGCGATGAGAAGACGCTGATGCCGGCAGCCGACTGATCGTACGCGAGGAGGCGGACGGTGTTCAGAGCGAGCGGCTTGCCGACTGATTGCTCGATCGCCTGCATGAGCGCGGTGCCGGTCCCCGACACCTGTTCCTGGCTATCGACGAATATCGGCGCCACCGCGGCCGGAGCGACGACGACCGGTGCGGTCGTCACGAGATACTGCGAATACGCAATGTATATGCCGACGCCGCCGACCACGAGCAGGAAGACGCCGCCGGCGACATACCACCGATTCCGCGCGTCCTTCCTCGGCGTCTCCGCCGCGGCCGGCGCGGTGCGCGGCGCGGCGGCATCCTGCTCAGCCGCGAGCACGGTCGCGGTCGAAGCCTGTGTCTCTTGGACGCGCGCCCTGAAGTCGCCCGAATACGTCTTGAGCGGCGATGGCGCGGCGGAGATCGAGGCGGCTGCCGAGAGCGATATCGGCGGTTCCGTCGGGAGCACCGTCACCGGCTCGGGAGCGGCTGCGATCGGCGACGGCCCGACGAGACGCTCGGCCGGTTCCGGCGCTCGGAGCGGCGCGAGACCCGGCGTACCTCCTTTCTGGAAGATACTCATGTCATTCGCGAACGTCCGGATGTATTTTTCCGGCGCTTTCCCGTTCGGGACAGGGGCCGGCGGCGGCGGGAGCGGTAGTGTCGGATTCGTATCCATCACTCCTCATGATAGCGTATCGCTTCTCCATGCGGGAGCGTTATCCCAGCAGCGACCCCGCCGCTCAAGCGGGCGGTGCAGCTGTTAGCCGCGCGCGGAGATGGTGAACTTGTGCGGGTCGTCGCACAGATCGGTGAAAGCATGCGCCGCCTCCTTGAGCTTGCCGGACGATGACTTGCCGAACGAGATGACCTCTACCTGGCACCCTTCGTGCATATCGAGATACTGGATGAGCGGGATGAAGTCGCCGTCGCCGGTCACGAGGACGACCGTGTCGAGCTTCGGCGCAAGCTTGACCGCGTCGATCGCGAGCCCGACGTCCCAGTCGGCTTTCTTCGCGCCGTCGGCGAAGATCTGCAGATCCTTCGTCTTGGTCTCGATGCCCATCTTGGTGAGCGCTTCGAAGAAGTTCTTCTCTTCGCCGCTCTCGGTGGAAATGACATAGGCGATAGCGCGCACGAGGATGCGGCCGCCGACGGCTTCATCGAGGATCGCGCCGAAATTGACGCGCGCCTTATAGAGATGCTTGGCGCTGTGATAGAGATTCTGCGCGTCGATGAAGACGCCTACGCGCTGGGCCGGATGTTTGATGACTGCCATACAAATAAAAGATTATGAAAAACGAACGAATAAAAATACTGTTACATCTTACCACCTCTTAAATCCTAGGCAGGAATTGATGAGATGCGCGAAGCGGTTGAGGAGCGAAGCGAACCGTATTAGAGATACGGTGAGCGAGCACCGGAGACCGCGACAAAGCAGACGCTATTCCTGCCGGATTACTTCTTCAGGCCCAACTTCTTGATGAGCGCCGTATAGCGGCGCTTATTATTGGTCTCGAGGTAGCGCAAGTGGACGCGGCGATCGGCGACCATCTGGAGAAGACCGCGGCGAGAATGGAAATCCTTCGGGTTCTTCTTGAGGTGCTTCGCGAGCTCATCGATCTGCTTCGAAAGGAGCGCGACCTGCACATCGGCGGAGCCGGTATCAGTGTCGTGTACCGCGACGCCCTTGATGATTGTCGCCTTTTTCTTGGTGGTAAGCATGTCCTGCTACCTTACCACGCCTTGCCTAAATGTGCAAGTGTCGTATAGAAAAAGAAAGCCGCCCCGAGTGATGCATTGGGGCGGCGGATCGGTGGCACAGAAAGATACTTGCGCTGTCTTTGACCTACCTCGGGGTTGAAGTTCCCCGGTCGTTTCGCTCGCCACTACTTGCAGTACTGTCTCGGCGCTTTCTCGATTCATCCTTCAAGACTGCTATTTCAAGGGCGGCTCCACAGAATCCGGAAACCCTGTTTCAAAGCCTCGCAGCTATCCTGCGCATTGAAGAACTATCTGATCAGTGTTTGTGTGGAGTCGGACCACTCGGCTTACCCCTTCACAGGAGAAGATCGCTTTTCATCGCGAACATTGCCTACGCCAATACACCTTTACGATCCAGGGCGAACCATATCGTAGAACGATGTAGTTCGCAACAATATTGTGCGCACTTTGTTGTTATACTTTCTGCATGAGAGCCGAAGACGCAAAGCGCCAATTCTTGGAATATATCGAGATCGAGCGCGGCCGCGCGGTGAAGACCGTCGAGAATTACGATCACTACCTCACCCGCTATTTCGAGCAGATGAAGATCAAGGACATCGGCGATATCAGCGAGCAGAACGTCCGCGAGTTCCGCCTGTGGCTCAACCGCCAGCCGGGCACGAAGAGCGACTCGATGAAGCGCCGCACCCAGAACTACTACATGATCGCGCTGCGCGCCTTCCTCAAGTTCCTCCGGAAGCGCGACATCAATGCTATCTCCCCCGAGAAGATCGAGCTCGCGAAGCTCCCCGAACGCCAGATAGACCTTATCAATTCTGCCGAGCTCGAACGTCTCATGCACGCTCCGCGTGAAGCGTATGAAAAGGAGAAAGACCCTGAGAAAGCGCTTCCCTACCTGCGTGACGCCGCCATCCTCGAGATGCTTTTCTCGACCGGGCTGCGCGTCTCCGAGCTCTGTGCGCTGGGTAGCGACATCGACCTCACCCGCGACGAGCTCTCGGTGCGCGGCAAGGGCGAGAAGGTGCGCGTCGTCTTCCTCTCCCCTGCTGCAAAGGATTCAGTGCGCACCTACCTGAAGGCACGCAAAGACATGGAGGAGGCGCTCTTCGTGGACGGCCGTCCCGATAAGATGCACCGCATCACCCCGAGAGATATCCAGCGCCACCTGAAGTCCTACGTCGCACGCGCCGGTATCACGAGCGTCGTCACGCCGCACACGCTCCGCCACGCTTTCGCCACCGACCTCTTAAGCAACGGTGCCGATATCCGCTCGGTGCAGCAGCTCCTCGGCCACGCTTCCATCAATACCACCCAGATCTACACGCACATCACCGACTCGCACCTCCGCGAGATCCACAAGAAGTTCCACGGAAAGAACCGAGCCTGAGTGGGGTCAGACCTCACTCAGCGGTAGAGCGAGAGCGCGAGGATGATGACGAAGCCGATGAGACCGTAGGCGCACGAAGGCAGGATCAGCTTCTTGCCCGCTTCCTTTGAACGCATCCATGAGAACACTTCTTTCAATGTGAAGGAGCCGGCGAAAATGATACCGAGAGCAGAAACCCAGGTCATGGCCGCCGCCGCGGTCACGATCGTGAGGTATCCCGCGCGCGCGGAAGCGGCGGCGCCGAAGAGGACTACGAACATACCGAAGCCATACCAGCATGCCGGGACGCCGAGGAAGTACGGGCAGGGCCTATCGAGCGCGCACTCTTTCGTTATAAGCCGCACGGCGCTCAGGTAGCCGGCGAAGAGGACTCCCGCGAGCGAGAGCCAGAACGTAACGAGAAGATAGGTGTCAGTGGTCATGCGTGATGGATGTTGATTGATGATAACTTTCCCAACCCTAGCACCCCGCCGCAAACGCGCACAATGCGCTTTGTGCACAGCAGAGGCGCGCTGTGCCCGAAACAGGATTCGAATTGCCGGCGGCGTAGGGTAAAATAGCCCCATGCGCATCGTCTCGTGGAACGTGAACGGCCTGCGATCGCTCGCCAAAGACGGCTACTGGGAATCGTTCCTTAAGGGCACGAAGCCCGATATCTTCTGCCTCCAGGAGACGAAAGCGTCTCCGGAGCAGCTCACCGAACAGTTCCTCTCCCCTGCCGGCTACTCAGCTTTCTTTTCTTCATCGCAAGTACGCAAAGGCTATAGCGGCGTCGCCATCTACTCGAAAGTCGAACCGCTGTCCGTCATCTACGGCATGGGTATCAAAGAATTCGACCAGGAAGGCCGGCTCGTCGGCGCCGAATACGACGACTTCTGGCTCCTGAACGTCTACTTCCCTAATGCCGGCCAGGGGCCGCATCGCCTCGATTATAAAATGCGTTTCTACGACGCCTTCCTCTCTTTTGCGGAGAAACTACGCAAGAAGAAGCCGGTCATCTTCTGCGGCGACGTGAATACCGCCCACGAGGAGATCGATCTCGCCCGGCCGAAAGCGAATGAAGAACATACCGGCTTCCTACCCGAAGAGCGCGCATGGCTCGACGAAGTCGTGGCCGCCGGCTATGTGGATTCCTATCGGCACTTCCACCCCAACACGAAAGACGCGTACACATTCTGGGATATGCAGACCCGGGCCCGCGATCGGAACATCGGGTGGCGTCTCGACTATTTCTTCATCGCACAGGAGCTCATGAAGCGCATGAAGAAAGCCGAGATACACAGCGAGATCTACGGCTCCGACCACTGCCCTCTTTCCATCACGCTCTCTTAAAGGACAGTTATCCACAGGCGTGTCCTTTACACTGTCCTTGAGTGATATATCTTTAGTGAAGGAGAGATTGTTCTTTCATAGATCTGTCAGCACATCATTGCGCCCGCCAGGGTTCCGGCTACCGTCCGCGACGATTCGCGCTGTTACGCCTCAGCTCGTGTTCCGTTGGAAGCGCACCTTAAAACCAAACCGCCCACATCACTCGGCTTCAGGCACCATCAGTACGCCCCATGCTCCTTTATCGCCTATGCCACCGTTGGGTGGTTTTGTTGTTTTTATACTCCGTATCGGAAGTTCCACGTGAAAGCGGTTCACGTGTAACAAAGGAGTCTGTTCAAAAACCTTCAGATGCGAGGCGCGGACGAGCAACGAACCGAGCCGTACTAGAAGTACGGTGAGAGAGTAGCGGAGTCCGTAACGAAGCAGATGAGATTTTTGAGCAGACTCTAGCAGACGTGGTGCTTCTCCATAATGTGCTGTATTTCCTCATCTTCTGCCGCTTCCCTGCGCCGCTTCCCTGCCTCGCCTAGTTCGCAAAGCTCCTTCTCCGGCATCAGGAGCAATGCAGCCGTCCGTTTATCAAGATATTCCTCGGTATTCTTGCCGGCATCATCAAGAACTTCCTCAAGGAGCGCGTTCAAGACGTAGCCAATCTTCGGGCCCGGTTTCATGTGGAACGTCTCCATGATGTGCGCGCCGTCCGTCTTGAGCATCTTCACGGAGATGGGGTCACGGAGCGCCTGCTCCACCATAGCCTTGTACTTACGGAATCGGAACGGCTGCTCCTTGGGGCGGCCGGTACCGATGCGGTCGCAGATACGCAGATTGAGCAAATCCCAGATATTCTCCTCCCCGACATTGGTTATCATGCGCCGTACCGCAGAGAGCGTTATCTGCTCAGGGTCCGAGAAAAACATGTGCCAACGGACCAGTTTGACGACCTTATCGATCGTTTCGCGTGAAAAATGCAGGTCTTCGAGGGCTTTTTTTGTTACACGTGAACCGACGACCTCATGGCCGTGGAAGGTCCATTCCTTCTTCTCATCCGACCAGCAGCGAGTCTCCGGCTTAGAGACATCATGAAATAGCGCTGCAAGGCGTATATCAAAAGGCCAATCCTTGTCAGCCGCATGCTGCATGGAACGCATAAGATGCTCAAAGACGTCATAGCTGTGCGCCTGGTTCTGTTCAACCCCGACACCACGAATAAGATCGGGAGATATGAATTCGAGGATGCCGAGCTGCCAAGCGAGGACGAGCGCATTCATCGGCTGCTTCGAATTCAATATCCTCACCAGCTCATCCCTGACCCTTTCACGTGAAACGTGGCTTAAATGCTTGCTATTTTCGCTTATCGCCGCGGCGGTTGCGCCATCGATACCGAAATCGAGCTCGGCGACCAAGCGAATTGCGCGCAACATGCGCAGAGCATCCTCATTGAAGCGATCCGAGGCGTTGCCGACGGCACGTATGAGCTTGTCCTTTATGTCCTTTTGACCATCGTAGGGGTCGACGATTTGTCCTTTATCCTCATCGAGCGCTACGATGGTCAAAAGGAAGTCGCGCCGGGTGAGGTCCTCGAGGAGCGAGGTGCCGAACTCCACCGTATCCGGGCGACGTTTGTCGGAATATGCCGACTCGGTGCGGTACGGCGTCACTTCGACGATAGCGGTACGCTCATCCTCGCTCCCCGTCTTCACCCCCACCGTGCCGTAGTCGTTTTCATAGAAAGAGTCAGGAAATACGGCCTGGATCTGCTCCGGCGTCGCGTTGGTCGTGATATCCCAGTCCTTGGGCTCGCGCCCGATGATGAGATCACGGACACAGCCGCCAACGAGATAGACCTCGAACCCGGCCTTGCGCAGGCCGCTTGAGACCGTCGACACCTCTTTGGGGATACGGTATGCCATGCGCGAATCGTACCATATGTTCATCTCGCTCTTCCTTTTGTGCCCCGACCAGGAATCGAACCTGGACTGTCAGTTCCGAAGACTGATGTGATATCCATTTCACCATCGGGGCGTACCCGCATAGTACTACCAAGTAGGCCGGGACACGAACGGGGGAGGGGGGCGCACCCGCCGTCCGGCCCTTTTCAGAACTGCCGTCTGGTATGATTGTAAGATGCGTAAAGACAAAGAGACAGCTACTGGAATGCGTAAGGCGGGGAAGAGTTACCGGGAGATTCACGCCGCATTGCGCGTTCCGATAAGCACCCTTTCGGATTGGTTCAGCAAAAAAGAGTGGTCGCTCCCCATGCGGGAGCGCCTCACCGCTTCAGCGAATGCAACGAATGCCATCCGCATGGTGGCGCTGAATAAGGTCCGCGGACAGCATCTCGCGAGAGCATACGAAGCTGCTCGCGAGGAGGCTCGGGAAGAATTCGAGCTCCTCAAATACGACCCGCTTTTTATCTCGGGCATCATGCTCTATTGGGGAGAGGGGGCGAAGGATCCGAAGCAAGGGGTCAAATTCTCCGGCAGTGATGCAAAAATGATTAAATTCTATATGACATTCCTCACCCGTTCGTGCCGCATACCTCTGAATAAGATCAAGGCGAATCTGCTGGTATACCCCGAACTTGAGGAGAGGACAGCCCGCGCATACTGGTCGAGAGTAAGCGGGTTGCCGTGGGAACATTTCACCAGAAGCACGGTTCTCACCGGCCGCGACGCCAAGCATCGCCTCGGCTGGGGCGTCTGCACCGTCTCCGTCTCAAGCACGTATTTCAAGCAGAAAATGCTGGAGTGGATAAGACTTCTACCGGACGAATTGCTCGGGAAAGCATACTATGAGAATATAGAGTCTGAAGCGGATATGGTTTAGTGGTAGAACGCGTCCTTGCCAAGGACGAGACGGGAGTCCGATTCTCCCTATCCGCACAAAAAAGTTCAACGGGCATTATGCGCAAAAACGGCTCGACAGAGCCGTTTTTGCGCTAAAAAACTTCTATGGCGAAGTGTTGATAAACCTGTTCATACTGGGGATAAAAGACAGTTGTTCCTTACCGCCCTTGGACCTCGGTCCTAGAGTATACTCAGTAAGTGAGCCATATTTCTAAAGGCCGTGGACATTTCTTCTAAGACTCGGAAAGAAGTGGGCGCTCTGGGGGAAAACGTCGCTGCTGAGTATCTGAGGCGGCACGGATTCCGCATCCGCGATCGCAACATCGCACGGAAGACCGGCGAGCTCGACATCATAGCGGAGCAGGGAGACACGCTGCATTTCGTCGAAGTGAAGACGAATCTGGTCGATGAATTCCCCGATGACGCGGGGACAGGCGACGCTTACGATCCGTCGCAGAACCTGCATGAAGCGAAGATACGGAAGGTCGCCCGGACCGGGGAGTGGTATGTCCTTGAGAAAGACTGGGAAGGGGAGTGGCAGGTCGACGGCGTCCTCGTGTGGCTGCGCCGCCGGGACGGCATGGCGAAGGTCCGCTACCTGCCGCAAATCGTCTAGAGCGCGCCAACAGCTTCATCTGCTTCGTTACGAACTCCGCTCCTCCCTCACCGTACCTTTAGGTACGGCTCGGTCCGGTGCTCGTCCGCGCCTCGCATCTGAAAGTTTTTAGGCGCACTCCGCCCGTGATACAGTGCGAGTAACGAGCCGACGGGGTGTCGTATACCGGTAGTACGCTTGCTTTGGGAGCAAGTAGACGGAGTCCGATTCTCCGCACCCCGACAGATTATTGAGAGAGGTCCGCGGTGAGGAGCGATTCGAGCAGCGGGACCTGCGTCGCGAAGTCGGCGACAGAGACCGGCGTCGGCTCAGAGAGGAGCGTATCGAGCGATGTGCCCATTTCTCGCGAGTATTCAGACCGGATGTAGGAGGACGTGATGGCGCTCAAGGAACGCGTCGCGGTCGCGCCCGAGACCGTGCTTGTCGTGATCATGCCGACGAGCGACCCGGAAGCGTCCGCGACGCCGCCGCCCGATGACCCTTCCTGTGCAGCGGCTGAGCCGCCGAGGGAGAGCACGTCAACTGTGTCGGTCCCGAACGTGAAGACGTCCTTCACCGACCCGAAGACGACGGTAGGGAAGAGATCGGACTGTATCTGATTCGACTCGAGGAATTGCGCGCCGAAGGATGCGATGACGACCGTCGTGAGCGTCGCGGGCGGTAATTTCGCAATGGGAAGCGCAGGGTAGGAAGACGGGAGCGGCGCGGATGTCGCGCTCTTGGTCACCGCGAGAAAACCGAAGTCGTATTCGCCGGTCCCCGTCGGCGTCGCCTGAGCGAGCACGGTCGGATTCGCGTGGACCCAAGCGGGAGAGATATAGATGAGCGCCGCCTTATACGCGTCTGCCGCGGGGCTGCCGGTGCGGATGGTGCAGGATACGCCTCGATCTGCGAGGAGGAAGTACTGCGCGACATGAGCATCAGTGATGATGATGCCCTTCGAGTCGACGAAAACGCCGCTGCCGCTTATGGAATGCAGGGTGCCGCCTGCCGGCGCATAGCACATGATGTTTACGAGCGCATCGCGCAGTGCCGTCGCCGCTGCGTCGAACGACGCATTCCCGGAGGTGGGTATCGGAGCGGGAGTCGTCGCCGGAGCTGCGACTTGCACGGCCGGTGCCGGCACTGCCTCGGTGACCTTGGTCGGAATCGCCGCCTTTTTGTCTGGAGCCGTTTCCTTTCGGGTCGTCGTTGCTGCCGGTGCGGATCGGCTCGGAGGCACCACGGAGACGGTCGATGATGCGACGTGCGGGATGGAGGCCGGGGCGACTGATATGATCGCGGACTCATTGGCGACGATGATGGCGACCGCGCCGACAATGAGAGCGAACAGGATGCCGAGATACGGCGAAAGACGCGACATATTTAAAGGCTAACGCAAAAATGGTATTCTCGCACTACGCCCTACTTCGCTAAAGCTATGAAGGGCACTGCGGGATTAGTTTAATGGTAGAACAGCGGATTTCCAATCCGCTAGCAGGAGTTCGATTCTCCTATCCCGCACAGATAAGGCAAAAGTCTGAATATGAGCGTTTCCCTATTCTAGGAATAGTCTAGTTACATTACTTTACTATCTATTTACAAAAAGTTTACATTAAATTACTATAAAAAGAATGGTAGATCGTATCGCGCAAATCCTGGATATTCTTGAAAAACAAGGCGCTGTTAGCGCTTCCATTATCGCCGCAACCCTTGGGGTCTCGCGCCAACGTGCGTTCATTCTCTTGTCTGGCATGGCTCACTCAGGGAAGATAGTGCGCACAGGAAAGCGACGCGGCACCCGCTATTCTCTGCCGAATAAGACACCTGAGATGCGCGAGCATATAGAACTCACTCTCGAAAATCAAGGACTCAAAGAGCATGAAGTACTCATGGATATCCGAGATCGGTTCATACCTCTGAAACTCGCTCCAGAAAATGTGAAGAGTATATTCGATTATGCTTTTTCAGAGATGCTCAATAACGCAATCGAGCATTCGCAATCATCTCGTATCGAGACATCAGTCGCTGTATCAGGAAATACCGCCGATGGGACCCCAAACCAATTTTCATTTATCATCCGGGACTTCGGCATCGGTGCATTCAGGAATCTCATGCAAAAACGCGACCTCTCTTCAGAACTTGAGGCAATGCAAGATGTGTTGAAAGGGAAAATAACTACAGCCCCCGAGTCGCATTCCGGACAAGGAATCTTCTTCACTTCGAAGGCGGCTGATCGCTTCTCAATCCGCAGCTACGGATGGGAGATGCGCGTAGACAATCTGCTCCCTGATATCTTCTTTCTTGAAGACCCGGAACCTCGTCCCGGCACCGAGGTTCGATTCGATATCGCCTATCACTCGAAGCGTCATCTGATCGATATCTTCCGCGCTTTCGAATCCGAGGATGGTTCACAGGATTTTGATAGGACGGAAGTGCATGTCCGCCTGTTCATACACGGGACAATCCACGTATCGCGTTCCCAGGCGAGACGTATCCTTGTCGGACTTGAGCAATTCAAGCGTATTACGCTTGATTTTGACCGGGTTCCTACCATCGGCCAAGCATTCGCTGATGAGATCTTCCGTGTCTTCCGTCTCCGATACCCGAATATCCGTATCAACGTGACCAATGCCAATGAAGCGGTCCAATTCATGATCAATCGTGTCGACTCAAGCATCCAAGAACAATCAAGTCTCGGGGTCTAAGCGTACAATGGGGGGTATGGAGCCGCTCGCCGCACGGATACGCCCGCAGACGATCGAGGAGGTCGTGGGGCAGGAGCACCTCGTGGGAGAGGGGAAGCCGCTCCGCGTCGCTATCGAGAAGCGGCACAAGTTCTCCTTCATCCTCTGGGGAGCGCCCGGGACG
>DATKTL010000036.1:0-5733 GCA_035531095.1 Minisyncoccota bacterium
GCCGCCATTCAGAGCTCCTTCACCGCCACCGAGAGTTCCGGCGACCTTCCGTATGAGATCGTCACTTCGCAGAAGATAGCCTCGCAGAGCGTGAAGAGCAGCGGCACCAAAGAAGTGAATTCCTCCGCGTCCGGCACCATCACCATCTACAACACGCAGTCGAAAGCCCAGAGACTCATCACGAACACTCGTTTCGCGACGACCGCCGGTCTTATCTTCCGCATCCATGCGGCCGTGACCATCCCTGCAGGCAGTGCCGCGAAGCCCGGCACGGCGACGGCGAAGGTGTACGCCGACAAGACGGGCGACGCATACAACGTCGGCCCGACATCGTTCACGATCCCCGGGTTCGCCGGCACGCCGCAAGCAAGCGAGGTGTACGCCCGTTCGACCGACGCTATGACCGGCGGCGCATCCGGCCTGGTACCGGTCATCGATACGGCGCTTGAGGCTCAGACCAAAGGCGCGCTCATCGCTGCGCTTGCTCCTCAATTGACCGCGAGCCTGCAGGAGCTCGTCCCGACCGGGTACATGCTCTTGCCCGGCTCCTCGACGACGACGCTCCAGGAACTCGCTCCCGCGACGTCATCGACGACCGGCATGGTCGACGTGAGAGAGCAGGGCACTATCACCGCCATCGTATTCCCGAATGCGGCGCTTGCCAAAGCGGTCGCCACGTCGGTCGCCGGTCTCGGGTATCAGGGTGAGCCGCTCACGCTCGCGCCGACAAGCAATCTCACGCTCTCGGCAGTCAGCCTGCCGGATGCGAACGCTTCCTCGTTCACCTTCACGCTCGCCGGCACCGCGTCGCTTATCTACGCCGTAGATCCCACACGCATCGCCGCTGCCGTCGCCGGGAAGACGCGTTCGGCAGCAGAAGTGGCGCTGACGAACTACCCGGAAGTCAAGCGGGCCATCATCATCCTCCGCCCGTTTTGGCGCCAATCCTTCCCCCAGGACCCCGCGTCGATCTCCGTAACGACCGTTTCCCCCTAGCGGGATTTGACGATTCCTGGCACACCTGCTAGATTATCTAGGTACCTTATGGGAGCGATGCAAGCTAAATGAGCGAAGGCGAAGATACCAAGACTACGACGGCAGGGACCGTCGAGGAGGTATTGCCGAACTCGCTCTTTCGCGTTCGTCTTCCGGCAAAGGAGGAGGGCGGCGAAGGTGAGCTGGTTCTCGCGTACCTCGCAGGCAAGATGCGCTTACACCGCATCCGCGTCCTGATGGGAGATCAGGTAGACATGGTGCTGGACCCGTACGGGGGTCGTGCGAGGATCGTGCGTCGATTAACGTAACAACAAATCAAATCCATTTACGATGAAAGTTCGTGCCTCAATCAGAGTCCAGCAACCGGGAGACCAGCTCGTCAGACGTGGCGGGCGCCTGTACCGTATTAACAAGAAGAACCCGCGCCGTAAGGCGCGCCAAGGCTAAATTTTTTCGTATGCGTATCGCCGGCGTTACTATTCCTGACAACAAGCAACTTGCGTACTCTCTGCCGATCATCTTCGGTATCGGTCCCACGCGCGCCAAGGACATCCTGAAGGCGGCGGGTATCCCCGAGAACAAGAAGGGCAGCGAGCTCACCGCCGAGCAAGAGCAGAAGATCCGCTCGCTCGCCGAGGCCTACCTCATCGAAGGCGAGCTCCGTCGCGAGATCGGCCAGAACATCAAGCGCCTCAAGGACATCCGCTCGCTCCGCGGCGACCGTCACTCCAAAGGCCTCCCGGTCCGCGGCCAGCGCACCTCGACCAATTCGCGCACACGCCGTGGCAACGTCCGCAAGACGATGACCTCGGGTCGCCGTACGCTCGAAAAGACGTAATCACTGATACTTTTACAATCACTTCATTATGGGAAAGAAACGAATCATCAAGAAGAGCGGAAAAGGTATGGACCAGGGCCGGAAGGAGCGCGCCCTCGGGAAAGCTACCAAGCGCCACCTCGAGAAGGGCATCCTGCACATCGAGGCCACTTTCAACAACACCAAGGCCATCATCACCGATGAGAAGGGCAATGCGGTCGTGTCCTCTTCTGCAGGCGCACTCGGCTTCTCGGGCGCCCGCAAGTCCACGCCGTATGCAGCGGCGAAGGTCGGCGAGTTCCTCGGTGAGAAGGGCATGATGATCGGTCTCAAGGAAGCATCCGTCATCATCCGCGGCGTCGGTGCCGGTCGCGAGTCGGTGCTCCGCGCATTCTCGGGCAAGGGTATCCAGATCCGCGCCATCAAGGACGCGACGCCGGTGCCGCACAACGGTCCGCGCCCGCCGAAGCCTCGTCGCATCTAATATCTTTACTACATGAAAACTCCCCCGCGATACAAAACAGCGAAGCGTCTCGGCGCGACCGTCTTCGAGAAAGCTCAGACGCAGAAGTTCGCTATTTCTGCCGAGCGCTCCGAGAAGAACAAGCGCCGCGGACGCGGCCGCCAAAGCGAGTACGGCAAGCAGATGCTCGAGAAGCAGAAGGTCCGCATGACCTACGGCCTCACGGAACGCCAGTTCCGCAACTATGTGAAGAAGGCGCTCGCTGCGCACAGCGCGAAGCCGTCCGACCTCCTCCACGAGCTCCTCGAGCTCCGCCTCGACAACGTCATCTGGCGCCTCGGCCTCACCTCGACCCGTCGCGCCGCCCGCCAGATGGTGTCGCACGGTCACGTGATGGTCGACGGCAAGAAGAGCCGCGTGCCGTCGCAGGCATTGTCGGTCGGCGACAAGATCAGCGTGCGCGAGGGCTCGAAAGAGCACGGTTCGTTCGTCGGGTTCACCGAGCGCTTCATGGAGCGGAAGCTCCCGTCGTGGCTCTCGTGGAATCCGAAGGCCATGGAGGGCAGTGTCGTCGAGAAGCCGACCGTCGCTTCGGCGGACATCGCCGGCGACCTCGTCATGGTACTCTCGTTCTACACGAGATAATCCCGGACACTCACTTTGGCATCATGAAATCTTTTACAACATCGATTATCACGAAGATTGCTCCTTTGGAGCAATGCCAAAGTGAGTGTGCGGGTAAATTATTTAATTGGTAATTACGATTGCGTTATGGAATACCACATCACACTTCCGAGTAAGCCCCGTATCGTGTCCGAAGAGGGCGTGCAGGGCGTATACGAGATAGACTCGCTCTATCCGGGCTACGGCCACACCCTCGGCAACTCGCTTCGCCGCATCATCCTCTCGTCCTTGCCGGGCGCCGCTATCACGCAGGTCAAAATCGACGGCGTACCGCACGAGTTCGCTACTATCGACGGTGCGCGCGAGACGGTCATGGAGATTCTCCTCAACCTCAAGCGCGTCCATTTCGTGCTCCACGGCGACGAGCCGCAGACCATTTCGCTTTCCGCGAAGGGCGCCGGCGAAGTTACCGCCAAGAATTTCAATCTTCCGAGCCAGGTCGAGATCATGAACCCGGAGCAGCACATCGCTGACCTCTCCGGCAAGGCATCGTTCGAGCTCGAAGCCACCATCGAGCGCGGTCTCGGCTACGTGCCGCGCGAAGTCCTCACCAAGGACAAGGTCGACATCGGCACCATCGCGCTCGACGCGACCTTCACCCCGATTCGCCGCGTGAACTACGAGGTAGAGAACATGCGCGTCGGCGATCGCACGGACTTCAACCGCGTGCGCATCCTCATCGAGACCAACGGCACCATCTCGCCGCGCCAGGCGCTCGAGCAGTCCATCGAGACGATGATCCACCAGCTGAAGGCCATCATCGGCTTCCAGGAGACCGCCCCGGCGGCAGAGGAATCGTCGTTCTCCGGTGCGAAGGAGGAGAGCAGCATCGACGCTGCGAAGGTGAAGATCGCCGACCTCGAACTCCCCGCACGCATCACCTCGGCAATCGAGGCGGCGGGCGTGAAGAGCGCGGCCGGCCTCGCACGCAAGACGGCGTCGGCGCTCCTCGAGCTCGACGGCGTCGGCGAGAAGGCGGTCGAGGAGATCTCCACTGCGCTCGCGCGCTTCGGTCTCACCCTCAAGGGCGAATAATCAGTATTACTACTCGGTATGGCCTACACTAAAAAAGCACAGACATTCGCCCGCAAGGCCGGTCCGCGCGCGGCGCTCATGAAGTCGCTCGCTCGCTCGCTCGTCCTCGAAGAACGCATCTCGACCACCGAGGCCAAGGCCAAGGCGCTGCGTCCGCTCATCGAACGCCTCGTCACCTACGCGAAGACGAACACGCTCGCCAGCCGCCGCTTGACCTCGAGCCGCCTCGGCGATGCCGAAGCGGTGAAGAAACTCTTCGACTCGATCGGTCCGCGCTACGCGGAGCGCAAGGGCGGCTACACCCGCATCGTGAAGCGCACCCTGCGCGGCAGCAACGATGCCCGCAAGCTTGCGTATATCGCTTTTGTCTAGTATTCATATAGTATCCATGACCACCCGCATTACCAAACCGGAAGCAGTAACCTACACGATCGACGCCACCGATCGCACGCTCGGCCGCGTCTGTAGCGAGGCCGCGCACGCTCTGCTCGGTAAGCGCTCGGTGCACTTCACCAAGAACATGGCGCTCCCGATGACGGTCGTCGTCCTGAATGCCGCGAAGATGCACCTCCCGACCACGCGCACGAAGAGCAAGGTCTACACTCACTACACGGGCTTCCCGGGCGGTCTCCGCGAGATGACTATGGAGGAGATGATCACGAAGAAGGGCATCGAGGAGGTCGTGAAGAAGACGGTCGACGGCATGATCCCGCGCAACCGCCTGCGCGCACCCCGCATGAAGAATCTCGTCGTTAACGCATAACTATGGCTACCACCAATTTCATCAACGCTGTCGGACGCCGCAAGACCGCTATCGCCACGGTCCGCATGACGAAGGCGCCGGAGTCGAGCATCGTCGTCAACGGCAAGAGCGTCAAAGACTATTTCAAGACTGACCTGCGCGCGAAGGTCGCCGAAGAGGCACTCACCATCGCCGACAGCGCAGACAACTACGCCATCACCGCGCACGTAGAGGGAGGCGGCGTCGCCGCTCAGGCAGACGCGCTCCGCCACGCCATCTCGCGCGCGCTCACCGAAGCTGAGCCGAAGACTCGCACGGTGCTCAAGGCCGCCGGCCTCATGCGCCGCGACCCGCGCGCCAAGGAGCGCAAGAAGCCGGGCCTCGTGAAGGCAAGGAAGGCAAAACAATGGTCTAAACGTTAGTAAAACGAAAAGAACGTCCGAAAATCTCGGGCGTTCTTTTTGCGTCAGCCTTCCGCAGTCCAAACACCAGAAATGGCATTCTGTATGCGCGGCCGCCGGCAGGCGAATAGCCGCGATGCCATTTCTGGTGAGGGACTCGCAAGGCCAAGCAGTGGAGCAAGCGCTAGTTTTTCTCAATCTCTCCTCCAACAACCGCCGCAAGGCGGTTGTTGTTTTTTGTGCTATATTCCGCTCGGAAGTTTTGTAACCCACAAACGAAGGAGAAGTCCGATGAGTAATGCCGTGATAGACATAAAGCGTAAAGAATCGAAGGTATGGGACAATCATGCGATCACCCCCACTTTGACCATCAGTCACGTGATGGGGAAATTCGGCACGAATCTGACCGTCCCATGTATCGAATCGCTCACCATGGTCGGGGTCGGTGTCTGTCCGGCCGATCTTGCCGAAGCATTCCTGACCTTCGTCAGCCAAATCACCGTTCCATATACGGAGGAGGAACTCGCCACGGTGACCAGCGTGATTACTGAAATACATCAGCGATATTTCAAAGAACTGGACGAACGATGAGCTC
>DATKTL010000037.1:0-2844 GCA_035531095.1 Minisyncoccota bacterium
CAGCTCCGCCTCGGTTTGGGGGACCTTCCCTTTGAACGTCTCCACGACCATCTTCGCCGCGCCGATGATCGCTTTCGCCTTGTTACGAAAGAACGGGATAGAGGAGATCTCTTTCGTGAAGGTCGCCAGGTCCGCTGTCGCAAAATCTTTGGGCGTCTTGTATGTCTTAAAAAGCGTCGTCGTCAGCCTATTGACCGCCTTATCGGTGCACTGTGCCGAGAGGATGACCGCGACGACGAACTGGAACGGCGTCCGGTGCGTAAGCTCGCTCTCGGGCTTCGGGTACGTCTTCTTCAGGTAGGCGAGTATCTTCTTCGCGCGCGCGGCGCGCTCCGCCTGCTTCAGAGGCATCATCGGGCGCGTGCCGCGAGGTCCGCGATAACTTCTGCCGCGTGCGCCTCGGGCTTCACTTTCGCGTACACTTTCGCGATGTTCCCTTCCGGGTCGATGAGGAAGGAGGTGCGGCTCGTGCCCATGTACGTCTTCCCCATGAACTTCTTCTCACCGAAGACGCCGTAACGGCCCGCGACTTCCTTGTGCTCGTCGGCGAGGAGCGTGAATGGGAGCTCGTACGCGAGCGCGAACTTCTTATGGCTCGCGACGCTGTCGGTCGAGACGCCGAGCACGATTGCGGGGGTGGCGGTGAAATCCTTGAACTGGTCGCGGATCGTGCATGCTTCGATGGTGCACCCCGGCGTGTCGTCTTTGGGGTAGAAATAGAGGAGCACCCACTTCCCGCGATATGCCGAGAGCGTATGCTCTTTTCCGCCCTGATCGGGGAGTGTGAAATCGGGTGCCGACGAATGCGGGAGGGGCATTTCCATGCTGGTCACTATAGCATTTCAGGCGTCTCTTCTTCGTGCGGGAATGCGAAATGGAAGAAAAGCTGCAGAAGCGTCCCTGCCGAGAAGAGCATGAAAAGGAATACGATGGGGAGGCCGATGAACGGCACGAGCGAAACGAGCGAGAGCACCGCCATGCCGAGCACCCCATCATGCCAGAGCACGCGATCGCGCGCGAAGAAGCGCCGCACGAGCAGGCCGCCGACAAGGATGCCGGCATACATGAGCGCGAGGAGCACCAGGAGCGCATAGAGGATGAGGATGAGGAGCGCGATACCTATGCCGACGAAGGTCAGCATGAGGAGCGCTATCACGATCGGTGTCGCGACGATGATAGCGAAACCGAGCAAGAGAGCGAGGAGGATGTCGCGCGGCCGATCGGTAGCGGCATGATCGATGACCGTCCGCGCGAAGGTCGAGAAGAGGCCGGCGAGGAGACCGGCGAGGATGAGCGCCCCGAGGATGCGCGCGATGAGGAAGAATCCGAGACTCGCGAGCGCGAGCGTCCGCGACGTATTGGTATCCGGGAGATAGGAAGTGTTCGTGTAGGTGACGCCGCCGCCGATGACAGCCGAAGACGGGATGACGGCTTCCACCGGCGCTTCATAGGAGAGCGTGCCGCGGATCGCGGTACCCGGCGCTATCGAGACCCGCCCGCCGGCGATGATCTTCACATTGCCCGCGAAATCGCCAGCGAGGGAGACGTTATTCCCATAGACGGTAACCGGGCCGGCCGAACCATTGGTGAGCGTCGTATTCGCAGCGACGATGAACACGCTTCCGCCGACGCGGCCGGCATCCCGCACGGAGAATCCGAGAGCGAAGAGGTCGCCGGCGACCGGCTGACCGACATCGATGCTTCCGCCGGCGGCGCGGAAGTCGCCGGCGACCGGAGCGCGGGACCCCACCGATCCCGCCAGGATGAGATCATCGCCCTCGACGGGCGCCGCGGTGATGACTGAGCCGCCGAGCGCCGAGAAATCGCCGACGACCGACGCCGTGAGGACCACCGACGCGCCGGCGGCATATGCATTCCCCGGAGAGGAGCTCGCCGCGACGAGCGATTGCGCTGCCGAGAAGGTCGCCGGCGCTACCGCACGCGCGGCCGACGCGCTCGTCGGCAGGAAGCATAGGGCGAGGAAGAGGAAGGGGGCGTATCGCATACGAGAGGGGCTATGCCGTAGGCGGCATCGAGAGGTGCGGCGGCGGGGTCGTCTCCATAGGCGCGTGCTGGCGCGCACGTTTGCGCAGCGGCATCGGTTCGATGAGGCTCGCGAAGATAAGTATGAGCAGCGCTATGACGGCAGACACCGTGCAGTAGATGCAGAATGCGCCGATAAGGAATATCTGTATGAAGGTGAAATAGAGCGACGAGACGACGCCGAATACCGCGGCCCACTGGAGCGCGCGGCGCAGCACCCGATCGAAGAGGACGAGTTCCAGCGCCGCGAGCACGAAGAGGATGCCATAGAAGAAGACGCCATACTCGGCGAGCGGCACGCCGAAGAGGTGCGAGTACGGGCTCGTCGCGACCGTGTTGCAGCCGCTCAGATTCTGGATATTGCAGATGAGCGGCGTGCCGGTGAGCTCGTGCTGGGTAAGATACGCCGAGTCCGCGAGACCGCAGAAAGCGAGCACGAGGATGACTGTCACGCCGATACGTTTCATGAGCTTAGGATACGCGCCTCGCGGCCTCCGTGCAAACACGAACGCACAGGGTCCCGCTTTCGCGGGACCCTGTGCGTTCAGCGAACGCTCGCATCGTCGAGCTCGGACGCTCTGCTCGCAAAGAGCGCCCGAAGGCTATAAGCCGGTCTCGTCGAGCGCGCGAAGCTGGGCGTAGGGGCGGATGCCCCTACACACTTCACTACGCGCGGCCGCCGAACTTCTTTCACTGGTCGAAGCGATGACAGCGAGCGGGAGCGGCGGCGGCGTGCGCCCCCAATCGCCGCGGAACTCCCATGCGATCACGAAACACGCATGGAATACGGTGCTCGTCGCG
>DATKTL010000038.1:0-3217 GCA_035531095.1 Minisyncoccota bacterium
TCGGCGCGGAGCATGAGTTCGGCGCCTCGTATCCCGACATCGTCTCGGTGTATTCGGTCGGTCCGCTCGACAGCGCGTTTTCCATAGAGTTCTGCGGCGGCCCGCACGTGAGCAACACGAGCGAGCTCGGTCTTGGCGGCAAGCATTTCAAGATACTGAAGGAAGAAGCCTCGTCCGCCGGCGTCCGGCGCATCAAGGCCGCTCTAGTTGACTAATACTCCGTTCCTAGTAGGTTAAGTGGCGGGAGTAACTTTGAGAGAAAGGACAGTACGGTGAAAAATATTGCGGTAGTCGGTATCGGTGCAGTCGGGACAGAGATGGTTCGATTGCTGGTGAAGCGCGGGTTCCCGTTCAAGTCGCTGACGATCCTTGCGCGCTCGGAACGCACGGAGATCATTGACGACATCATGTACCCGGTCAAAGTGGCGACGCCCGAGGCGTTCGCAGGTATGGACTTCGCGTTCTTCGCGGGTACCGAGGGTGCGAAAGGGGCATCGCGATCGCTTGGATGGCAAGCGGCGGGTCGCGGATGCATCGTGATCGATAACGGCGATGATTTCCGCATGGATTCGCGAGTCCCGCTCGTGATACCGGAGATCAATCCTGAAGCGCTGGCGAACCATCACGGCCTCATCGCGAACCCGAATTGCAGCACGATAATCGCACTCATGCCGCTTGCAGCCCTGCACAAGGCTGCGAGGATCAGGCGGATCATCGCGAGCACATACCAGGCTGTTTCGGGAACCGGCGCGGCTGCGGTGCGGGAGCTTGAATCGCAAACGAGGTCGTGGGCATCGGGTCAGCCGGTATCGCATGAGGTCTACCCTCATCAGATCGCGTTCAACGTGATTCCTTGCGTCGGCTCGATTAAAGACGATTTCGGCGAGAGCACCGAGGAGATCAAGATGCGTAACGAAACGCACAAAATCCTCAACGACGCTTCGATCCGCATCAGCAATACTTGCGTCCGCGTACCGGTGTTCAACGGGCATAGCATCGCGCTCAATGTCGAGTTCGAGGAACGCATCACCCCTGAACAAGCGCGCGAGATCCTCTCTCGCGCGCCGGGAGTGCGAGTCGTCGATGATGCGAGGAATGCCGTCTTTCCGATGCCGATCAATGCGTCGGGGCAGTACGACGTTATCGTCGGGCGCCTCCGTGAGGACCGGAGCTGCGATAATGCTCTGGCGCTCTGGTGTTCAGGCGACAACATCTGGAAGGGTGCGGCACAAAACGCCATCCAGATTGCTGAGCACCTGCTAGGGTAACGATGGGAAATGTTCGGCCGCGCGTAGTTCTGTCAGCGACTCCGGTTGCGACGCAGGACTCGCGCGGTCTTTTTTGCCGTCCGCCTCTTATCCTGAAAGGAAGGTGCACAGATGGTCCCGAAGTATGTATTCGACGAGGCTTGGTTGGAGGGGAATTTCCTCATACCGACGAACAAGGTCCTCCGGGGAGAGTTGCGAAAGCAGCTCCAGCGTTTCGTCCGCCACAAAGTAATGCTCCTTCCGGAGAATAAGGTAGTCGAAGCGGAGCTGTCGGCACGCATCGCTGCTATCAAGGCTTACAACGCCCTGGTCTCCAAAACGAAGAAGTAGTGCGACCGCACGGGAGAGGGCGTGCGTAAAATGATTATCAAGTCATTTTACGCACGCCTTTTTGTATTTCACCGCAGCAAAGCAATGCTAAAATAAAGCGGATGAGTTTCCTCGAAAGTCTTTTTCATAAAAAGGAATACGCCGAGTCGGTCATCCTGATTGACATCGGCGCCGACACGGTCGCCGGCGCCTATGCGCGCTACCAGGACGGCGAGTTGCCGACCATCCTCTACACGCGCCGTCTGCCCATCGAGATCCGCGCTGATGAAGCGCATGATCGCGCTATGCTGCGCGCGCTCGAGCTGCTCGGCGCCGATCTCGTCCGCGAAGGAGCACCGGCGCTCGCGCGAGCGACCGGGAGCGGGAGCGCGAGCCGTATCCTCGTCTCGATCGATGCGCCATGGCAGGAGACCCATGTGCACACCGAGCATTTCGAGCAAGAGGATTCCTTCGTCTTCACCAAGGAGCTCGTCGAAGCGAAATTGAAGGAGAGCGCCGGCGCGCCGTCAGAGAAACTCCTGGCCGACACAAGCATCATCGGGATCACGCTGAACGGCTACGACACGAATAATCCCTACGGCAGGCGGGTGCATCGCGCATCGGTCATCGCCCTCACTTCGCTCATCGAGCGGGATGTCGCGAAGAGCATCCTCTCCATGCTCGAGCGCTTGTATCATACGAAGGACATCTCTCCGATCGCCGGCAGTTCGCTCCGCTACCAAGCCATGCGGTCGCTGTTCCCGCACGAGCGCGACGCGATCATCATCGACGCGACCGGCCGTTCCCTCACATCCGTATCGCTCATACGGAAGGGCATGTTCGTCACGATGGTCGATGTGATGACGCACTCCGACGCCGATGACTGGGCTTCCGCCGTTACCGGCGAGCTCGCCGATCTCGCGAAGCATTATCCGCTGCCGCGGACGATCTTCCTCCTCGCACGGGAGCAAGAGGTGACGGAGCTCCGGAAGAAACTCGATACGACGACGTTCGCTCCGCTCTGGTTCGGCGATGCTCCGCCGAAGATCGTCGTCGTCCTGAAGAGTCTCGTCGGCAGCTCGGTACGCCAGATGACCACCAACACCCCTGGCCTCGCCCTCCTCCTCATGGCGCTCTATTTCCGGGACCGGCATTCCGGATCAGGCGCTATCAGATAAGATAGCCGGTCTCGCCAGGACGAGGCATCCGGACCGATTCCGGTAATGCACAGCGCTCCGGCGCGACGGCGGACGGGCGAGTGGTATACTCTTCCCATGAATAAAATTGATGACATCATTCCGCCCTCGAGGCGACGAGAGAGCGAGTCTTTTAGCAGTACCGGCGAAGCGGCCCCTCGCCGCCCGCTCCGGCTCACGAAGCGCGTGGCAGGGTTCCCGACCAAGACGCTCCTCGCGGTGCTGCTTGTCATCGCCGCCTCTTTCGGCGCGCTGTACTATTTCTCCAGTGCCGAAGTGCAGGTGACGCCGAGCACCGTCTCTGCCGCCATTCAGAGCTCCTTCACCGCCACCGAGAGTTCCGGCGACCTTCCGTATGAGATCGTCACTTCGCAGAAGATAGCCTCGCAGAGCGTGAAGAGCAGCGGCACCAAAGAAGTGAATTCCTCCGCGTCCGGCACCATC
>DATKTL010000039.1:0-6610 GCA_035531095.1 Minisyncoccota bacterium
AGTGCGAAGTTCTGCTCGCGATTCTTCGCGGTAATGCCCCAGATGGCGTTCTTGTGGTGGCCGTAGTCGGTCAAGGTCTCCAGAACGACGCCCTTGCCGCCGGTCTCGCGCACCCAGGCATAGAGGGGTTGGGGTCCTTCCTGCCAGACGAATTCGTTGGTCAGGAGTCCCGGGCAGAGCGGTCCCTGGATGCGATACAGCGTACGCGCTTCCTTGTTTCCAGGACTGCAAGTCCTTGCCGTGGGTATCCCAGAAGTCGGCGGGCAGTTCCCGAGTGCCGGTGTAGAGCAGGTCGGTGTCCTCGAGCACCTTGTCGTTGAAATAGTCCTGCGCCTCTAGGCCCAGTGCGCGGGCCTTGATGCGCATGTTGATGTCCTTCGTGACCAGGATTACCGGGCGCTTAGGGAATTTCTTCGACAGGTTGACCGCCACGGCAATGATTTGGTTGTCGGCCTTGGCGGTGGGCAACGAGGCGGGAATAGCGTCGCTAATCGTTTCGGTCTGCAGGAACAAGCGGCCACTGGCCAACTCGCGCGACGGTCCGGACAAAGCGATACCTTGCTTGATGTCTTTCTCGCTAGCGGAGACTATTTCATCGAGCAGACGGCTTGCTTGCCTGGCATTGCGCGCCACCTCCGACATGCCCTTCTTGTTGTTGTCGAGTTCTTCGAGGGTCATCATGGGCACGAAAATATCGTGCTCCTCGAAGCGGAAGAGGCTCGACGGGTCGTGCATCAGCACGTTGGTGTCGAGGACGAACATCTTGGTGACGATGCGTTCCAACATCCCTTTGAGCGTCTTGCTCGGGACTATCCGGCGGCGAGGCGGATTCTTCGGTGCCGTTTTGGCCTTGACCATGTTGACTCTCCTTAGAACGTTGGCGTGAAAGAACACGCGAATATACTCCGTAGGGAACGGTACTCGCCCGAGAGCGATATGGCAAGGAAGGCGCGGCGACGGGTCTGTTCGCCAGGGTGGAGGACCCGTCTTCCTAGAGCCTCGTCAGAAGGATACCCCGAGAAGCTGCTGCACGAGCGAAAGCCGTTTCAGCGCTTCTATGATGAAGAAATTGAGCGCCGCAGTCGCCACGATGAGCGCGATGACGGAGAGCGATACGGGCGTGACGATGAATCCTGATGCTCCCACCAAGAGCGTGAAGACGAAGGAAAACAGGATAGCGAGGAGGAGCGTGCGGCTCGGCCGCACGCTGAGCCCGCTCGGCCAGGCTCGGATCGAGAGGAGCGTCGTGATGCCATAGTAGACGAGCGAGATATAGGCGACGGTCCGTAACGTGTCGAACGGATACCCGATGACGAGGTGCGCGATGCCGTAGGTGATCGTCATGCACAGGAGCGGCGCGGTCGCGAGGATGCTCGAGCCGAGGATGAGTCTCCCGACATCCCAGTGGACGGGGCGGCTGACGGACCCGGTCCGATCGGTGGCGAGGGAGATCGAGATGAAGTCGTTCGCGAAAAGCAGCAGGACCGCAAGGAGCGGCGAGAGTATGTAGGAGCGCGTCATGAAGAATATGCCGGCGGTGAAGATGACCACCTCGATCGATTTTATGATCTTGTTGAGCGCCCAGGTATGCAGCCGGGAGTAGACCTCCCGGCTGACGGTGATCATATGCAGGACGCCTCCCAGCCCGGGGCTGGTGAGGATGAGGCTTGCGGATTGCTTCGCGACATCGACGGCGCTCTCGACCGCGATGCCTATCTCCGCCTGTCGGAGAGCGGGAGCATCGTTCACGCCGTCACCGGTCATGCCGACCACGTGGCCGGCATGCTGCAGCGCCTGTATGATGGCGATCTTATTCTCGGGAAACGCTTCCGCGAAGACGCTTGCGTGCAGGGCGATGCTCGGATCGGCGCGCAAGTCTTCCGGCGTGCATACGTCTCCCGCGAGACCGAGCTCGGCAGCGACCGCACCGGCGGTCTGCCGCCCGTCGCCGGTGATCATGACGGTCCGTATCCCGGCCGCAGCCAGGTCGCGGATAAGTCCCGGTGCGTCCGGGCGGATCGGGTCTGAGAGCGTGATCAGCCCGTCGCACTGTTTCCCGTCCGGGCCGCTCTCTACGACCGCGAGGACGCGGAAGCCTTTCCCGGAAAAGCGGCTCACATCCGCAAGCGCCTCTGCCGCATAGCCGACATCGGGGGAGAGTAGCGCCTCGGGCAATCCCATCAGGGCGATGCGCGTGCTGCCATCCCGGTCGATGAATGCAGCTCGGGTCTGTTTTGTCGCGGGGTCGAACGGCTCGAAATGAGTCCTTGCAGGGAGCGGTATCGTGTCGCTCGCGATGCGCTCGAAGATCGCATTATCGATCGAGTCGCTGTCGGCCTCATCGCTACAGATGCCGGCGAGAGCGAGGATGCGCGCGTCGTCGGCGGTCCCATAGCGAGTGATCTCGCCCACCGTCACGTGATTCGTCGTGAGCGTCCCGGTCTTATCGCTGCATAGCACATCCATCATCGCGCCGTCCTGTACGGCGCCGAGGCGCCGGACGAGGACTTTCGCCGTCCCGTATTCTCCCAGCTGCAACGCCCCGTAGCTCTGCGCGACGGCGAACATCGCCGGAAAGGCGACCGGCACCGACATGAGGAGGAGCACGATAGCGAAATTGAGGATCTGCTCGTTCGGGGCATGGGCGAATGCGCCGAACAGGACGATGATGACGATGAGGACGATATTGACGAAGAAGAAATATTTTATAACGGAGAAGATGACCTGCTCCATGTGCGTCGGCGCATGGGACGTCTCGATAAGTCCGGCCGTCATCCCGAAGCGAGTATCGGCGCCGGTCCGTTCCGCTAGGGCGGTGGCCTCGCCTCGGCGGATGATCCCTCCGGAGAAGACTTCCTCACCGGCTTTGCTGTCTTTCGGGAGCGATTCGCCGCTCAGCATCGACAGGTCGACGCTGAGCGCCCCTTCGATGAGGGTCGCGTCCGCCGGGGCGACATCTCCCGCCTGCAAACGGATGACATCGCCCGGCAAGAGTTCCCGAGCCGGCAGCGTCACCCAGACGCCGTCTCGTTTAGCGCGGGCGGATATCTGGATATTCTTCCGGAGCGCCGCGAGCGCCGCGCTGGCAGATCGGTGCTGGTAGATATTGATGCCGGCATTCAGGAGGAAGAGCAGTATGATTACGGCGGCTTCCGCCTGCTTCCCGACGAGGAACGTGATCAGTATCGTCAATTCGAGCGCCCAGGGAAGTGGTCCCCAGAAATTCTTCAGATAGAGGAGGGCGAGACTCTCGCGGTGTTCCGGCACTTCGTTATAGCCGTAGCGCGCGCGAAGCGTATCGATGGAGCTGCTCTGCAGCCCGGCGTCTCCCGGGAGGTTCCGCGGCACGACAGGCTCAAGGCCGGATCCTGAAGACATATACAAGGAGTATACCTTGCCGAGAAGACACGGGTGCTATGAACAGTCCCGATGCCCATGATCGTGCCATACGTCTATACTGAACTCACGCCATGCTGCTTTTCTCATTCCCGCAATACGAGCACTACGCCGCGCAGCTGCGGAAATTGCCTCGCTGGCAGCGCGGGCAGTTCTCGGTCGATCGTTATCAGAACGGGGAGCTTTTCGTTCTCGTCAAGACGCCGGTGAAAGGGAAGCAGTGCGCCATCCTCGCCGAGACTGCGCCGCCGGACGAGAACCTCCTCTCTCTGCTTCTCCTCGCGCACACGCTCAAGAAGGAGGGGGCGGAAGAGGTCATCGCCATCATCCCGTACCTCGGCTACTCGCGGCATGATCGGAGTGAAGCCGGCCGGGACCGCGCGACGGAGTGGTTGGGCGAGTCTCTGAAGCGTGCCGGAGTGAATGAGGTCGTCACTATCGACGCGCACAGCGCTATCGACGCGAGCCTCTTCCCGATCCCGCTCCGCTCGCTCACTTCGGCAGGCGTCCTGGCGGATGCGATCTCCGGCCTGCCGCCGGAGGCGATCACGCTCGTCGCTCCTGATCGAGGAGCAGTCGATAATTGCGAGGCTGTGCGGGACGCGCTCCGCAGCGACGTCGCCATCATCCCGTTCGAGAAGAAACGGATTGCCGGCCGCGTGGCTGTTTCCGGATTGCGCGGGACGCTCAGAGACCGTGTCGTGATGGTGGACGATATGCTCGACACGGGCGAGACGCTTGTGCGGTGCGCGGAGAAGCTGCACGCTTCGGGAGCTCGCGCCATCACGGTGCTCGTCACGCATGGCCTCTTCTCTGGCACGCTGTGGCGGCAGCTCCGCCGGCAGGGGGTGGCGCATATCTACTGCACCGACACGGCCCCGCATGCTGCCGCCGTCGCCTCGCAGAGGGTCACCGTGCTGAGCGCGTCCGGCATCCTCCTCGACCATTTCAGGCGCAGCGTGTGAGCGCGGTGCGCGAATCCGTCCCTGTCTCCTCCGGCGTTGTCCCCCGAGCGCGCGCAGCGTCCTTGCGGGCAATGGTAGAATCCTTCTAGGTTTCGAGAGAGTCCGCATAGGCGGTTGATTAGGCCTGATTATCATCCATCTCTTATGACCCCCACTACGACGACAGAAGCCGAGCAGCACGCCGCCAATACGGCCGACGCTGATATCTTTTCTTTCTTCCCGTTCGTCTCGTATGCCGCGACGGCGCTCGGCGCATCGTTCCTTATGGTGTGCCTCGCCATCCTGTTCCCGTGGAATGGCGGGCGTTCCACCAGCACCCTCGCGCTCTTCTTCGGGTTCGCCGTCGCCGGGAGCCTCTACGCCCTGACGCACGGTTATCTTCAGCTCTTGAAGCGGGGCATGAAGGGGTGGAGCGTCCTCGCGTGGAGCATAGCGGTCCTCGTCTCGATCGCGCTGTCGATCGATATCATCCTCTTCGGCTCGACGATTACCGGTTCGCTCATCGTCTTCCCCGGTTCCGGCGTCCTCACCTCCCCGATCATCTTCGCCGCACTCATTCTCTTCCAGGCGTCCTATTTCCTCATCGAGGCGGTACTGGTGGCGGCAACTGATCATGACGGCGAGCGCGGAGTGAGGGAGTGGTATCTCTCGGGATACCTCTGGATCCTTTCCATAAATTCTGCGGCGGTCATCGTGGGGCTCCTCATCTTCGGATATTTCCGCGCTCTCTGGTAACCCGGGCGGGCTCCGGAGCGGTTCTAGAGAACAGAAGCACCGTGGCGGGCAGACCGGCGGAAGCCAGAGAGACGCGCCATCCGTCTTGCCGCTTCGCTCATCCGAAACGGCTTATCGATCATGATATTCCTATGGGAATCTTCAACGCCCTGGGCACCGGTCTCTTCCTCCTCATCATCGCCTCTCTCATGCCGACCGTCTTCGCCGAACTCATGAAGACCATCACAGTCTTCCTGCAGAGTTCAGAGCAAGCGCTCGCGGCTGCCGGAGTCGTCGCTTCTTACGCCGGGCATATACCGCCGCTCACGCATTAGAACGCGAAAGCCATCCTTCTCGGATGGCTTTCTTGCACGCGTGCTCTTTCCGCAGTCTTAGCGGTTCTCCGGGCGATACGCGTAGACCATGCCCGCCATCAGTACGAAGGCAGAAATGATGAGCGCCGAGAGCGAGGAGCCGCCGAGGAACATGAAGTCCTTGTTCAGCGTCCAGCGCACGTAGGCCTCGATGCCGATGAGCGCGAGCGCGCCGACGACGGCGACAGCGGCGCTTGCGAAGGCGAAACAGAACACGATGTATTCACGATGTTCGCGGGTGATTTTATTCATTGCCGGATGATACCATGCCCGCCCGGCATGTCGGTGCTCGCGTCCTCACCTGCGGCCCTGTTCTGCACCGCGCCCGCCTGTCTCGGCATCGGGGCATGATAGACTTGGGGCATATCAATAGCATCATATTCTAGCTATGGGAACATCCAGCATGGTCGCACCGGCGACCGCCGACATGACGATGACCTCTTTCGATATAGGAGTCGATGTGCTCGCTGTCCTTATCGCGCTCGTGGCCATCATCCTTGTCATACGCCTCAACAGCAAGCTGGGAGGGAAGCTGCGCTCTGCACTCCGCTACTTCGTGCTCGGCATCCTCGTCAATGCGTTCGCCATGGTGTGGACGGCGTTTTTCGGGCACACCTACACATTGGGGACGGTCACGTTCGATGTCCATAACACGTTCATGGCGATCGGTATGGTTCTCTTCAGCCTTTCGGCATACCGCTTCTCGCTGCTCATCCCGCGCGACTGATGACGAGCCCCGCCGCTTCACCGGAGGATATCCTCATCGACTTCGCGGCGCTCCTGGTGGGGAGTGCGAGCGACATCCTGAGCACGGATGAGATAACCAAGGTCATCGGCGTCCGCCCGGGGCGGAGCGGTTTCCTCGGTCTCGGTCCGGACGCAGCCGCTCGCGCGCTCGCGGCGGACGACGACGCGTCCCGCAAAAGCAAGATCGCCGCACTGCTCTCGTCGCTCGCGAACGCACTTGGCGCAGCAGCGGTCGACACGAGCCTGGAGGCCATCTACACGAAGCTTGAGAGGAAGTACTCGCCGGTGCTGGCCAACGCGCGCCTGCTGCCGCTCATTCCGGATGAGTTCCTCGAGAAGTTCCGCCTCAGTTTCTTCTCCAAGGAAGAGCTCGAGGCTCTGGTGCTGGAGAAGACGAAGGCGAACAAGGAGCTG
>DATKTL010000040.1:0-11242 GCA_035531095.1 Minisyncoccota bacterium
GCCGGCGTGAGCACCGAGCCGAGCCTCGCTCCCGGCGCGCCGAGCGCGCCGGTAAGCGTCTCTGCGCGTCTCGTGCAGATAAGCACCGGCCCGATCGTCCCGGGCGAGTCTGTCGTCGATATGAAAGCGGCGAGCGCGAGCTCGTCGCCGGACGTCGCCGTCAATTATATCGAGCGCGGGAGCGGCAATGTCTTTACGTACGCCAGCCCGGCAGGGACGCTTACCCGTATCAATAACCGCACGATCCCCGGCATCCAATCCGCCGCATGGCTGCCCGGCGGCGCGACCGCCTATGTGCGCTACCTCTCCGGCAGCGATTCCTCGACCATCAATACCTATGCCCTCGCGGCGACGAGCTCATCCGGATTCTTCTTGCCGCAAGATCTCGCTGATATGTCCGTATCCGCGACCGGCCTGCTCACGATCGCCTCGGGGATAAACGGATCCGCCGTTTCTCTAAGCCGCACCGACGGGACCCGTTCGGCGACGCTCTTCACGACGCCGCTCAGCAGTATCCGCGCCTCTTTCGCGGGGAAGAATCAATATCTCGTATTTTCAAAGCCGGCAGCGACGCTTGCCGGGGACGCGTTCCTCGTCGATAGCGCCGGGCGCTTCTCACGGATCGCCGGCCCTCTCGACGGCCTCGTGGCGCTCGCAAGCCCCTCGGGGAAGTGGGTGCTCGTGAGCTACACCCAGAATGGCGCGATGCAGATGGAGCTCATCAATGCGGTGACCGGCGCGGTGCTCCCGCTCCCGCTCGCGACCATCGCGGATAAGTGCGTGTGGGCGGCTGATGACTCATCCATCTATTGCGGTATCCCGGTGAACCCGAGCGCTAGTTATGCGTACCCAGATGATTGGTATCAGGGTGCGGCACATTTCTCCGACCGCATATGGAAGATAGACGTCGTCGGACGCTACGAGCAGCTCGTGCTGGATTTCTCTCAGGCGAACAAGGGCGACCTCGACGCTGAAGCGCTCGCTCTCGATCCCGTGAAGTCGCTCCTCGTCTTCATCAATAAGAATGACGGTTCGCTCTGGAGCTACTCGCTCTGACCCCCGCTAGCGAAGTCAGACTTCGCTAGATTGATTCCAACTCGATGACTTCTCGGGCGATCGTGCGGCGTACGTGCCATTCTTGTGCCGATCCGGCGAGGTTCGTCGCGATGAAATAGAGCGCGACGGCTCCTGACGTCGTGTAGGAGATGGCTGCGATAAGGAAAGGGAAGACGTATTTCAGCTGCATGCCGATAATCTTCTGGAAATCGCCTTGGGCGGCCCCCGGCGCCGGCTTCATCGTGCCGGAGAGCGCCATGTGGGCCTGGAGGAGCTGAGTGAGCCCGGCGCATACCGCGAGGAAGAGGCTTTTCCCCATCACGGAGATGATGCCGAGGAATTCGAGAGAGACGGTGTGCGGCGTCGGGGTGAACGCGTAGAGCCGCGCGACATTCATGACCGTGAATGATTCATAGCGGAAGACCCAGTAGAGAGCGAGAAGGACCGGAATCTGTATGAATGCCGTGAGGATGCTCGCGAACGGGTTCACTTGGGCAGCCTTGTAGAGCGCGAGGGTCTCTACCGCCTCACGCTCCTTGTCATCCTTGTACGCCTCTTTGAGGGCTTTTATCTTCGGTTCGAGCGCCTTCATCGCGCGCTGCGTGCGAGCCGCCGAGAGAGAGAACGGCAGGAGGATGAGCCGGATCGAGATCGTGAGCAGGATGACTGCGACGCCGACGTCGCCGCCTGGGACGAGCGCGATGAGCGCGATGAGCGCGTTGTAGATAGGATTATAGAAAACAGCGTGGAAGAATACTGATATCACAGGCGGGTGGGTTAGGTGCGGCTGTTTGAAAGAAGGCTGCTAAGTTCTGCCCTCAAGTCTTGGTAGTTTACACTACTCGCTGATGCGCGAGGGAATACGATGAGTGCAGGAGGGAGGGGGAATGTCCGGAGCGCTTCAAGCACCCGCCGCTTGAGCGCATGCCGCGCCGCGGAGAGGCGGACGACTTTTTTCGGGATGATGACCGCATACCCGCGCGCTTCCTCCGGGAGGACCACCATGAAGTGCTTCGAGGAGAGCCTCCGGCCATGCTTCAGCGCGGCGGGGAATTGAGCGCGCGGGAGCCGTTCTCTGCGTGAGAACACGGGAAATCAGACGGCGAGGCTCGCTCGGCCGACGCGGCGGCGCTTCTGGAGGATCTTCTTGCCGGATGCCGTCGCGGTGCGCGCCAGGAAACCGTGCGTCGTCGCGCGCTTCTTCTTTTTCGGCTGATAGGTTCGTTTCGTAGCCATGCTGGATGGGAATTAGGTTGTACCCATGATACTAACAGTTTCTTCACGAAACGCCAGTGTGCGGCCTATTCCGAATGAGCGTATACTCCGGAGTACGTATGGATAAAGGAAACCCGAAAGAATTATGGGAACATATCCTGACGCAAGTCGAGCTCTCCATCTCCCCGGCGAATTTCAATACCTGGTTCCGAAACAGCTTCATCGTGAAGATAGACGACGGGGTGGTGTATGTCGGCGTGCCGAGCCAGTTCTTCAAAGATTGGTTCTTGAAGAAATTCCACACACTTCTCCTCAAGATCGTACGGGATGTCTCGTACGAGTTCCGCAATATCGAGTACCTCATCGTGAAAGACGAGCACCGCAAGGCGCCGAAAGAGAATCGGGCTGTCCGCGGCGCGCTCGAGCTCCCGCTCGAGGAGTTCTATATCAACAAGAGCGACAATCTTAATCCGCGCTACACCTTCGACACGTTCGTCATCGGCTCATTCAACAATCTCGCCTATGTCGCGGCGCAAGCGGCGCTCAACCGCCCCGGCATCACTTACAATCCTCTCTTCATCTACGGCGATACCGGCCGCGGCAAGACGCATCTCATCCAGGCGATAGGGAATCAGTTCAAGAAACAGTACCAAGGACGGAAGGTGTTCTATCTCACCTCGGAAAAATTCGCCGTCGACTACACCGATTCCGTGCAGGCAGGGACAGCGAACCGTTTCAAGGACAAATACCGGCAATACGATCTCCTCATCATGGATGATGTACAATTCCTATCAAAGAAAGATAAGACGCAGGAAGAGCTCTTCCACCTCTTTAATGCGCTCTACGATACGAATAAGCAGATTATCTTCTCATCTGATCGTTCTCCCGCGGCCATACCGGATATCGCCGAACGCCTGAAAGGCCGCCTCGCGAGCGGTATGGCGGTCGATATCAGCGAGCCAGACCCTGAGTCGCGTATGGCTATCGTGCAGAAGAAGGCTGCGCTTCACGGCATCATGCTTTCCGATGAAGTCGTCGAATACATCGCGACAACACTCTCTGGCTCTATCCGCGAATTGGAGGGTATGGTGAATAATATCGTCTGTCATGCGCAAGTGAAGGGTTCGGCACCGGATATCGCCGAGGTGCGACAGTCGCTCCGCTCATTCACCCGCCCGCAGAAGAATATCTCCGTGAAGAATGTTGTCGATAAGGTCGCGGAGTTCTATGGTATCGATGAGGAAAGCATCTATGAGAAGACGCGGCGAAGGGAAGTAGTGCGTCCTCGGCAGATCATTATGTATCTCTTGCGTGAGGATTTCAACATCTCCTACCCGACGATAGGGTTGAAGCTCGGCGGCCGCGACCACACGACGGTTATCCACTCCTGTGAGAAGATAAAGCGTGAAGTGATTGTGGATAGCGAGCTCTCGAAAGAGATTCAGAATATCCGCACACTCCTCGTTTAGGCTTTATGAAACGCTTATCAACAGCTTCCATTTTCCGAAAAACCGCTGCGATACAATGGCTATATAGCTTTTTCAGCCTATCCCCATTATCAACACCCTTAATAGGAATCGTATGAATATTTCCATCGAAAAGAAAGAATTCTCTGAGGCTGTGCATATCGTCGCGCGTTTCGCTGAACGAAAGAGCGCGACGCTCCCTGCGCTCTCCTCAATACTCCTTATCGCCGGGGATGAGGGCATCAAGCTGCGCGCGACGAATCTCGAAACCGGTATCGACCTGAAGCTTTCCGGGAAGATAACCACTGATGGCGTCGTAGCTATCCCTGCGACTATCCTGCAACAGATCGCCGGCGCATTCACCCAGGAAGGGAATATCACCCTTGAGCACGCCGGAGACATCCTCACGCTCACGAGCGGGACAGGGAAGAGCTCTATAAAGACCGTCCCTTATGATGATTTTCCCTCCATACCGTTTCCAGAGAATCCGAAGAATCGCATCATCATCCCCGGTGTCCTCCTTAAGAACCTCTTTTCTTCGATAGCCTCCTGCGCTTCTACCTCGACCGTACGTCCGGAGCTCGCGAGCCTCTACCTCTCGATAGAGGGCGGTGTGCTCACAGCTGTCGCGACTGATTCTTTCCGTCTGGCCGAGAAGAAAGTCCCCCTCTCCAATAAAGGGACGCAAGGGAAGTTCCTTATCCCGGCGAAGAACGCGCTCGATATCGCGCAAGCGCTCCCTGACGACGAGATCATCATGTCGTTCGACGAACATCAATGCGCCTTCGTGAGCGAGAAGGGGATGCTCGTCTCGCGGCTCACGAATGCGGTCTATCCGGATTATCGCCAGATAATCCCGAAAGAATCGATCGTCGAGGCGGTCATCCTCAGGAAGGATTTCGAGACGGCATTACGCCGGACGACGATCTTTTCAGACACCTTCCAGAAAGTGCGCATCAGCTTCGATCCGAAGAAGAACCTCTTCTCATTCTTCGCGCGGAATGCTGATATAGGAGAGTCAGCTGAAACGCTCCCGGCACGCATCTCAGGAAGCGCGCTCGACCTCTCATTCAATCATAGATACCTCGCCGCGGTACTCTCACTCACGAGCGCAGAGAGCCTCTCGCTCACTGCTGCCGGCATCGGCCGCCCACTCATCATCAAAGGCGTCGGCGACACCTCACTCCTCTACCTCGTCTCTCCGATGAATCAATAAATTACGGTGCGGTCGGTGCGGCGGAGAGCGGTACCGGGAGCATGACGCCGCCTGTGAAGAGTTCTGGGTGGGAAGCGTACCACGACTGGATGCCGTATTCCCAATAGGCGAACTGAGGGTCCTGAGAGGGGTTCGTCGGCGCAGGCCCTTGCGGGTCATTCTTATCCGTCCAATACAAGAGAGAGTGCGGCTGGATGATTCCTTGGGCGTCGGGAATGCGCCAGTTGCCTTGGAGCATCGGAGGTACGGTCGCGGATATAGGATCCGGTTCGCCGAAATACGTCTTAGGATATTTTGAGAGCGCGTACGCCATCACGTCATGCCACATCGGCGCGGCGATGAAGCCGGCGATCGATTTCACCATCGGGGAGTTGTCGTTATTACCGGCCCAGACGCCGATAGCGATAGACGGCGTGTAGCCGACGACCCATGCGTCGCGCGTGTCATCAGTGGTACCGGTCTTCACCGCGACGTCATACCCAGGGAAGGAGAGCGGCGAATTAAGAGCATATTCCGGGACGCGCGCGGGCGCGTCAGAAAGCATCGCGGAGATGTCGCGAGCGATATTCGCCGGCAGCACCCGCGAAGGCTGCGGGGCATAGCTCGCCAGCACCTTCCCTTGAGCATCGTCGACTTCGAGCAATCCGGTCGGCGTATTCTTCACGCCGTCATTCGCGAATGCGGCATAGGCGCCGGTGAGGTCGAGGAGGCGCACGTCGCCGCCGCCGAGCACGATCGTGAGGCCGTATTGCGCGGCATCCCCGAGAGACGTGAGCCCGAATGATTTCGCGAGATTGATGACATTCGTCACCCCTGCCAGGTACACGACCTTGATGGCGGGGATGTTGATCGATTGTGCGAGCGCCGTCTCGAACGTCATCGGCCCGCGGAAGGTGTTATCGAAGTCGGTCGGCGCATAGCAGGGAGCGGTGTTGTTCGTGATGTCCTGTGGCTTGCAGGCGGTCGAGAACTGCGTCGGCGTGTCGAAGACGACCGTGTCGCGGGTATAGCCGTCTTCAAGAGCGAGCGAATACGCGAAGGGTTTCATCGTCGATCCCGGCTGCCGCAAGGCGAGCGAGGCATTGTATTGGCCGTCGATGCTGGTATCGAAGAAATCGCGCGAACCGACCATAGCGAGGATCTGCCCGGTCGCGGGGTCGACGGCGGTCATCGCATCATTCGAGGCCTTGAAGTCTTTTTCATTCTTGAGGGCATAACTATTCAAGATGGACTCAGCTTTCACTTGGAGGTCCGCATCGAGCGTCGTGGTGACTTTCAGCCCGGAGGTGAGCGCCTTCGGGCCATACATGGTCTCAAGCTGGTTAAGGATATAGAAGACGAAGTGCGGGGCGATGATCGCGTTGCGGCCGCCGGCGGGCGCGAAGGCCACTTGCTCGGCTTTCGCGCCCGCGTACGCCGTATCGCTGATGAAGCCGAGCGTATGCATGCGGTCGAGGACGAGATCCTTGCGCGCATCGAGCTCGGCGCGGTGTGTGCCATACGGGGAATAATACGAGGGGGCTTGGATCATCGCCGCGAGATAGGCTGATTGGGCTATCGAGAGGTCTTTCGCCGGGATGCCGAAGTATGCCTCGGAAGCCGCCTCGATGCCGTAGAGGGTGCCGCCGTAGGGGATATTGTTCAGGTACGCTTCGAGGATCTGATCTTTCGAATAGATCTGCTCGAGCTTGATGGCGAGCATCCATTCGTGGATCTTGCGGACGATACTTTTCTGGTTCGTGAGGAGAGTGTTCTTCACGACCTGTTGGGTGATGGTGGAGCCGCCTTGCGCGAGCGCGCCGCCGAGCGCATCGACGATCATGGCGCGGATGATAGAGGTGAAGCGTACGCCGCCATGCTCATAGAAGCTCGAATCCTCGATCGCGATAGCCGCCTGGATGGCATTCGGCGATATCGCCGTGAGCGGGACGATGTCGCGCTTCGCGTCGCGGTTGTAATCGTAGAGGAGCACCTGCCCGGTGCGGTCGTAGATTTTCGTCGATTGGTCGACTTGGCGGGAGGCGAAGGAGCTGATATCCGGCACCGGCGCGAGCGTGACGGCGATGAGGATACCCCCCACCGCGATGAAGGCGATACCGAAAAGGACGAGGATGGAGGCGATGATCGTGTGGCGCCAGGAGATAGGATGGCGGGGACGAGTGGTCATGGTGCGTATGCTAACACGAGCGGCACCGCCCTAGGGCGGTGCCGCTCGTGTCCGGATGGCTCGTCGCTAGAAGTCTGATTCAGGCTCGAACCCCTCCTCATGGAACCCCATAGTGAGTGGATCCTCCTCTTCATCCTCTTCATCCTCGTCGCCCATCACGAGATCTTTCTCTTCGAGATCACCGGCAAGTTCCTTCTCATCTTCGTCATCCATACAGGTGCGTTGCTACGTTACAGATTTAAACCCCGAACGGGGACCGCTCTATTTGAGCAAAAATTGGCGGCAATGCAAGCGTATTCGCGCGCTGCTGTGGATTAGTGCCGCGTGATGCCTGACGCGAGCGCGGTGATGCCGATGGCGATAGCATCGAGCTCATCATCGAGACGCTTCTTCGCCGGCAGAGCGAGCAGTCGCGGTATCATCTGGGCGACCGATTTCTTATCTGCGCCGCCGTAGCCGGTCACGGCGAGCTTCACCTGCTGCGGGGAGCACTCGATGACCGGAAGGGAAGCGATGCCTGCTGCCGCGAGCACCGCCCCGCGCGCTTCGGCGACCCCGAGCGCCGTCTTCTTATTGATGCTGAAAAAGAGCGTCTCGATGCCGAGCGCATTTGGCGCATACGTCTCGATCGCCTCCGCGACGGCGCGCGAGACGCTCGCGAGACGCTCCTCGACCATGCCTTTCTCGGGCTGGATGCAATCGCTCCACAGGAGCGTGGGGCGTGAAGGGTCGCCCTCGACTACTGCGATGCCGAGCCGGTCGTAGCCCGGGTCAATCGCTAGGATCCTCATATGTCTAAAGCGAAATGGTGATGCAAAAAATGAGGGTTAGACTTGGCCTAGCGGCCCGGAGCGCACTCATTTTTTGCATCACCATTTCGCTACTCATCATCGTCAGTGCTTTCGTACCCGCGGGCGTTGGTGAACACTTGCTGCACGTCCTCATGCTCGTCGAGCGCTTCGAGGATAGCACCGAGCTTCTCTTCATCGGCACCGGAGATATCGGTCAATGGCTCATTCGGGATATACGCAGCACCGGTCTTCGTGAAGGCCCAGCTCGCGGCGCCTGGCGCCGCGACTTCGACGCCTTGCTTCGAGAGAAGGTGCTTTATCTCCGGTGTCGTGCGGTTCTTGTTGTCGGTGAGCGCATCGATGATGATGGCGACGCCCGCCGGGCCGTACGCCTCGTAGACGACCTGTTCGAGATTGCCGGAGTCCTTGGATGCTCCTTTCGCGACAGCGCGCTCGATATTGTCCTTTGGCATGTTCGCCGCCTTGGCGCGCGCGATAGCCGCCGTGAGCCCGGGAGCGGTCACGATACCGTTCGCTTTCTTCGACTCCATGGCGATGAGCCGCGCGAAGCGCGAGAAGACGCGGCTCCGCGCGGCGTCCGTCACGCCCTTCTGGCGTTTGATTTGCGACCATTTGCTGTGCCCTGACATGTTCGGATTATAGCAAAAACGGCCAGAGAGGGACAAACCTAGCCTTGGAGATATTCGTGCCCCTTGGGCGTGAGGATGCGGCCGCGGAGCGAGCGCTCGATGCTACAATGCGAACGGTGTCGAACATCGCATACATTGATGGGCAGAATCTGTATATGGGAACCGCAAAATGCGATCCGTCGTGGCATGTCGATCTTGCCAGATTTCGCGTGTATCTCGAACGTAAGTACGATGTCGATAAGGCATTCTACTATCTGGGATATGTTCAGGATGGCAAGCGCTCAGAAGAACTGTACGAAGAAATACAATCAGCAGGGTTCATCCTAATCTTCAGGCAACACACTTCTGCTATGCTTGGCAAAAAGAAAGGGAATGTCGATTCGGATATCATCCTCTCAATCATGCGGCGGCTCTATAAACAGGAGGATTTTGATAAGGTCATTCTGGTGTCTGGAGACGGTGACTATAAAGGACTCGTTGATTTCCTCATTGAGGAGGATCGGTTTGCGAAAATGCTTTTCCCAAACCGGCAATTTGCCTCATCGCTCTACAAGACGATCGGTGCGCCGTATTTTTCGCACCTGTCAGACCCTGGTGTGCGAGCGAAGATAGAGAAAAAGAAAAGGGCTCCTTAGGCAGTGAGCCGTTCGGAACCCCTTTCGTCTTGATACGTGTATGATACTGCACTGGTAGCGCCCGTCAAGAGGCGAGATACTTGCGGCCTTTATCCGTAAGGATGCGGCCGCGGAGCGAGCGCTCGATGAGGCCGAGGCGCAGGAGATATGGCTCGTAGACATTCTCGATGGTGTCGGGGTCTTCGTGGAGCGCCGAGGCGAGCGCGCGGACGCCCGCCGGCCCGCCATGGAAGCTCGTGAGGAGCATCTCGAGGTAGCGGCGGTCGTCCTTAGTGAGGCCGCGCTCGTCGATGCCGAAGAGCTTGCAAGCCTCTTCGGTGAGCGCAGCAGAGAGCGGGCGCTCATGCACCTCGGAGAAGTCGCGAACGCGCTTCAAAAGCGCGTTCGCGACGCGCGGCGTGGCGCGGCTCCGCGCCGCGATGCTCTCGATGACGTCATCGGGCGCGTCGAGGCCGAGGAGCTCGGCCGAGCGGCGGATGATGTCGCGCAGGTCGTCGTCGCTATAGAAGTCGAGCTGGTAGGTGCCGCCGCCGAAGCGGGAGCGCAAAGGGCCCGAGAGGCTCGCTACGCGCGTGGTGGCGCCCACGAGCGTGAAGGGCGGGAGGGCGAGCTCCACGGTGCGCGCTGACGGGCCCTTGCCGAGGATGATGTCGAGGTGGCCCGATTCGAGCGCGGGGTAGAGGAGCTCCTCTATCTTGTGCGAGAGGCGATGAATCTCGTCGATGAAGAGGACGGTGTTCGGCTCGAGGTTGGTGAGGATGGCCGCGAGGTCGCCTGCGCGCTCGATGGCGACGCCGCTGGTGCTCTTGAGCGGGGACTCGAGCGTGGTCGCGACGAGGTAGGCGAGCGTGGTCTTGCCGACGCCCGGCGGGCCATAGAAGAGGAGGTGCTCCGGCATGCCGCCGCGCTTCTTGGCCGCGTCGATAGCGATGCGCACATTCGCTTTTATCTGTTTCTGTCCGACATAGTCGTCCCATCGGCTCGGGCGGAGTGCCGCGTCGAGCACGGGCGGGAGGGAAGCGGAGTCGTCAGTAGGTCTTGACATAAAAATAGGTCAGTGCTATATATGTTAGCACACCCAGCAAGTTTAAAACGGCGTTGCTCTTCAGCGGTTTGTGTTCAGCTCCTCGCATTGAGTGCATCATGCACCGCGTGGGAGAGTTCCACAATAGGCTAGAGAGCAGGAAAGACGCCGTTTTTACATGCCGGGCATGGTTTCTTGATCCTGTTCATACTCCTCTAGGCAAGGCTTGACGGCTTCGGGCGTTTCCCCAAGGACTTTCTGGTCCGACACTCCGGTGTTGGCGCTGGGAACCTCCTCAGGTGTCTCGTCCACCCGGCATTTATGCCGGTTTTGCCTTGAGGAATATGGACAGGATTTTGTTTTTCAATGTTCTCCCATAGAGACGAGCGCGGCCGTCCTCTGGGGCGGCCGCGCTCGTTCCTATGACGTTGTGCACACTTCACGTTCTCTTCTCGGGCACATTGCGTTTTTAAACGCTATACTTCTTTCATGCACGACCCTCTCGCACGCATACAGAAACGCTTCTCTTCTCTCCGCAAGAGCAAGTACGCCTCCCACACCGCCTTCGTCCTCTTCGCTATCGTCTTCGTCATCGCGAACGTCTTCTCGTATAACACCACCGTCCTCGCTGCCACGTATAACTTCGTCCAGTCATCGTGGGCCGGCGGGCTCGACGGGGGGACGACAGCGACGCACGCTTCGAACCAGAGCAACTGGACGAAGTATGCCACCAGCACCGGCCTCACCATGGGCACGGCCGTGCAGATCCCTCAGGCCACCTACACCTTCACCGATGATGGAGCGACGAGCACGTCGCCCTCTATCGCCGCCTACGGCGGCGGCTTCACCAACGGTACCTCAGTCTCTACCGTCTCCTTCACCGACGATGGTGTCACTTCTACCACCGGCACCGGTACTTCTGGCGGCGGCTTCGCGAATGGTACGAACTCTTCCACGGCTGTCTCTGGGACAGGGACTGCGGCGGGGGTGGGGTTGAGTAGTGTAATAAATAATACACTCAC
>DATKTL010000041.1:0-2085 GCA_035531095.1 Minisyncoccota bacterium
GCGCCGCCGATAGCGACGACCGGCTTCGACAGGAACGTGAATACTGATATGAATCGTGCGCGCATGCGAATATGAATTACTTAGGTAATCGAACTATATCACGCGTGCCGCGCCCCCGCAAATGCCTCGTATGTGCGCGGGCGGCGTCCGTTCGCTTGCGGAATCTCCTGCAAGAACAAGCGATCGGACGCTCGATTGTGGCGCTTAAGATATTCGGGATATACTTGAAGCCATATGAGTATCGGTAAATACGCCCTCCTCGGATGGACCGCCTCTCTCCTCTTTATAGGAACTCTCGGCATGGCAGGCGGCATGGAGATGCTGAGCAGCGCCGGAGGGATGCAGGACTGCCCGCTCATGGGGGTGCCGGCGGTCTGCCACATGACGCCGCTTGATCATGCGTTCGCCCTGCAACACCTGCTCACCGTCCCTCCGTCGAGCGGATTGCTCACGTTCCTTATCGCTCTGCTCGCCCTTTCGATACCGTTCCTCGCGCCGCGTATAGGGGACGTTGCCATCCTCTCTGCCGAGCATGCGGTACGCGCACCGCCGCGGATGCGCACGATCGCCCTTCGGCACTCGCTGCAAGAAGCCTTCGCGAGCGGCATCCTCCATTCAAAAGCATTCTAGCTGATCGGCTCTCGCACGCCGCGCGACACTGCGGCTCTTACCCATTAGCCGATAGCTATGCATCCAAAACCTAAGTCTTCTCAATTCTCGATATCGTTATCGATTCTCGCCGTCGGTCTCGTCGTCATCATCGGCACCCTCCTCTTATTGAACACGCTGTTCCCGAAGAAAGCAGACGCCATCGTTACCGATCCGAACAGCCTCCCCGGCATAGAGACCGGCGACGCGCCTTGGAGTCCTGAGATCACCGATCTTCGTGCGCGTCTGAAGGACATCGGGCTCCCCGCGCTCCCCTCAGAAGGCACCGTACTCCACATCCATCAGCACCTCGACCTAAGCATCGATGGCACGCCCGTGAGCATCCCGGCGGACATCGGCGATGCGGAAGCGCAGGGATTCATCGCTCCCGTCCACACGCACGACACGAGCGGCATCATCCACGTCGAATCGGACACAGTGCGCGCCTTCACGCTCGGAGAATTCTTCGACATCTGGGGCGTGCGCTTCACTGCGAGCTGCATCGGCGGGTACTGCGCCGACGCGACCCATACGCTCACGGTATATGCGAACGGCACGCCGGTCGCCGGCGATCCGCGCGACCTCGTACTGAAGGCGCGGGAGGAGATCGCCGTCGTATATGGAAGCGCCTCGAGCACTCCGGCCGTGCCGAGCACGTACGCCTTCGCCCCGGGCTATTGAGGCTCATGCCGAAACCGGCTCGCTCCGAACCGTCAGTTCGGAGCGAGCCGGTTCGCATATGAGTCATGATGTACGCCTATCGCGTCACCATACGAACGGTATGAGTTTCTTCGTTCGCGCCTGGTACGCGGGGTAGGCGCCAGGAAACAGTTCGAGCATGATCTCCTCTTCCTTGCTGATTCGCAAGAAAAACATGACAGAAACGACTAGGAATATCCCCATACCGAATATAGTACCGGTGAGCGCGGCGCCGAATGCAGCCAGTATGACGCCGGTATAGATGGGATGACGGACGTATCGGTACGGCCCGCTCGTCACGAGCTCATGGTTTTCTTTCACCGCAGGCACTGGGCTCCAGTTGGTACCGAGGTGGAAGCGCGCCCAGACGGCAAAGGCGACGCCGAGCACAGCAAGCGCGGCACCGATCCAGCCGACTACCGCCGGCGGAGTGAAGAGCGCATTGTGAGCAAGGACAGCGGTGGCCTTTGAGTAATGCGCGGTCCCTGTAACGACGCGCCACACAACGAACACGACGAGCGCCACGCCGACGAGCCGAAGTAAAAAGAAGCGATACCACAGGCCGGTGATTCCGCCGCCCCTGATGTCGCGCTTTATACCGAACGCGGCAACCATCCATACGATGATAAACGCGGCCCAGGAGAATAAGATGACGGCACCGTAGGTGAACATGGGGCTAGTATACTCCTGTACTTCAATCAGTGTATCCGAGCGGTTTTGAGCCATATTTCTCGATGA
>DATKTL010000042.1:0-17115 GCA_035531095.1 Minisyncoccota bacterium
GCGATGTCGGCCATGCCGATCTCCTCGTACATCTCTTCGTTGCTCTCGCCGCTGTGCAGGTGTTCGTCCATAGGTAGAAGGATTAGCCGCCGATAACGCGATTCACCCCGAGACCGAACACGTAGTCGAGCAGGCCGACCAGAAGCGCGATGACCGCCGCGATAGCGACGACGGCGACCGTGTGCGAGACCGCCGTCCGATTAGACGGCCAGACGATGTGCGTGAACTCTTCGCGAACATGCTTCAGATAGGTGAAGGGTGAGGTCATGGATGTGCGTAAGGTCAAATAAAAAAGCCCTGCGGGCTTTCGATGCGAGCAGTATAGTACAGGGCGCTGTATGCGTCAACAACCCGCATTCCGCCTAGGCGGAAGCGGGTTGTCGGGTGGAGCGGCACTAGCGGATCTCGTAGGTGATCGAAACGGAAGCGTTGTACGTATTCTCGCCGACGGGGACGTTCGGCGTCGCTTCTGACTTCGCCGAAGTGCCCGCCGCCATGGCATAGACCGGCGTCGGATACCCGCCTGAATTCTCGCTGAAGTTCACAATCTTGCCGAGCGTGACGCCGAGCTGGCTCGAGAGGAGTGCGGCTTGCGCCTTCGCTTTGGCGATAGCATCAGCACGGGCGGCATCGTAGCCCGCGGTCGTGTCATCGAGAGTGAAGTCGGGACCGGAGACGTTCTGTACAGCGAGCTTCCCGAGGTCGGCGAGGAGCGTGCCTACTGAAGACAAGTCGCGCACGGTCACTTGTATCGACTCAGAGACCTGGTATCCGGTAATCGTCGGTGCGCCGTACGGCGGACACGCGACACCGGCCGTACACGGACGCGGATACGAGTACTGCGGAGAGATGTTGTACGAGAGTGTCTTCACGTCTTTGTCCGCGATGCCTTGCGCTTTCACGATGCCGAGCACAGCATTCGCCTGCTTGGTCGTCGCGGCCTGCGCGTCAGCGACGGCCGGCGCAGTGTTCTGTACCGTGAAGGATACGCGCGCGACATCCGGCGCGAGCGTCGCTTGGCCGCTGCCGTTTACCGTCACCGTATCAGTCGCCGGCACGCTCGGGCGGCCGAAGTTCTCGGCAGTCGTTATCGTCTGCGCAAGCAGGAAGAGCGCGAGGATAGAGAGCGCCCCGGTAAGCGCGATGCGCACGCCGCCGGTGCTGAAAAGCTCGTCAAACATGTTGTTGTTCATAGCGAAATTATAAGGTTACCTGCAGGAAACTATAGCACCTGAAGCGTCGAGAGGAGTTTCGCGAGTGCGGCATGGGCCGGCAATGCCGAGATGTCGAGCGCCGGATCGGCCCAGTTCGCGACTCCGGTGTCCACCGCATCGAAGCGCAATACGCCGGTGCCGGACGGGAGATTCACCGGGTAATAGGCAGTGTCGATGGTGCCCTCAGAGCGTTCGATCGAGACGATCGTGAAGCGATTCCTCCCCAATACCGAGGAGGTGAAGGCGGTTACGCCGACTGGGGTGCCCGACACGCCGTCCAGAGCCGTCTGATGAATGATGCTATCGGGTGTCGAAGACGCATCGACGGTGTAGCGACGAATGATGATATTCGCAGTCGTCACGGACGACGTTGCCGACTCCCCATACGCGGCGATACTCGCCGCATCGGGGACCTCGGCCACGCTGAAGCCCGGCGGTATGGCAAAAGCGATGTTCGCGTCCGCGAGCGATACGTTCGGCGGCGGGCATGCGGGGAACGTGCAGGAGAGTCCGGTGCGCGCCACTGACGTACCGTCGGGGCACACTTCCGCATCAAGCGGGCACGCGATGGGCTGACTTGGGTGCTCGACCGCATTCCGATACACGAGCCCGCCAACGCCGACGAGAATGATAAGTAGAATACCCCAAAAAAGATTCTTCATAGCCTTATTAGATGGCACCGAGACGCAAAAGCAACGTACCAATCCAGAGAATGAGAATGAAGTAGTAAAGCGCCCACCCTTCTGCCGGCGGGAACCAACGCGAAAACGTACGGAAATGTTTTGCGTACCAATCGGGACCAAATAGCACGAGCAAATTGCAACTCACACTGTCGATGACAAGCAGATAAAAAATGATAGCTTCGATGGACATAGGATTCGTTCGCTATATTGATAAGTTCTTTATAGTATACCGCTCTACACGGCGGTACGTTACAGAAACCGTGCGCTCTTGCTTCGAGCTGTTTGGGCGACTACAGGGAATCGGGGTCAAGTTTCTAAGCTCGAAGACTCGCTAAGAACTTCCTCCCCGGGCTCGCCGACAAGCACTCGCTTCGCTCGTCTTGTATACCGGCTCCGCCTTTCGATTCCCTGTAGTCTGCTCCAAAAAATATAGTCATCGGATACTGCGTATCCTCTTCGTTATTTTTGGGCGACTACAGGGAATCGAACCCTGATCGAGAGCTCCACAAGCTCCAGTGTTAACCATTACACCATAGTCGCCATGCACACGATTTTTTATAACACGGAATCGACGAACGCGCGATTCTCTCAATACCGGGGGTTCTCTTCAGCGACGCCGGCCTGGTGGTTCGCAAGCCGCGCGAGCGCGAAGAGGAGCGAGGAGAGGCGGTTCATGTAGGATTTCGTCTCGGGAGGGATATCATGCACGCCAACCTCGGCGACCGCTATGAGCCGGCGCTCGGCTCGGCGCGCGAGCGTCCGCGCGACGTCGAGGAGCGCGGAGAGTTCCGTGCCGCCCGCGATGGAGAATCCTTTAAGCGGCGGGATCTCCCTCTCGATGCCATTCGTGATGTCTTCGATCTCTTTCACCGCATGCTCCCCCACTTGTTTCTCTGCGCCGGCGACTTCCGCCTGGATAATGAAGAGCGTCTCCTGCACGTCGCGGAGCACGCGTGCGATACGATCATTATCTGCGGCGCACAGCTTCACGAAGCCGAGGAAGGCGTTCAACTCATCGAGCGTGCCGAGCGCTTCGGGCAATTCGGACGATTTCGAGATGCGCTTTTGGTCGCAGCCGAAAGCCGTCGTCGTCCCGCCGTCCCCTTTGCCTGTATAGAGCATATACGCCATAGTATACCGCCCGTTTCTGGTCTATTGACTTATATATACAATGATGCTATATTGTAAGTGTTCTTTACAACTGGAGAGACATCATGAAGGATTGCCGTTCGCAGTCGCATTACGAAAGTAAGCAGGATGACTGGCTCGACAAGCAGGTCTTTCTGGGGCTGACCTGGAACGACATCCTGCTGTGGGGGGCGATAATCGTCCTTGTGGCAATCTGCTACGAGTACCTCCCGAGTTGGGACTTCATCTTCGGGAAGCGGTAGCACGGCAGCAAAATACAAAGACCCGGACGCATGCGTCCGGGTCTTTTTCTTATTACCCTCCTCCGTCAGGGGCGCTTGTGCTTCTTGTCGTACTGCTTCTGGCGCGTGTATCGCCGTATAGTGTGAGCCGTTGCCGACTCAAGCAGCGTCTTCTGAGGCGAACCGGCATGCTTCCTTGCATCCCTCGCTCTCTTCTTGTTCCGGGAGAGACGGCGAGTGATGCCATGTGACACGGGCATAATGCGTCCTTTCATAAGACTTGCATGGGCTTCGGGACCTTCTGTTCCGAAAGCGATACTAGCACGCTGGAAACCAAAAGACACCCTTACGGGTGTCTTAATTTGTGCGCAGGGGGAGACTTGAACTCCCATGCCCATAACAGGCGTTACCACCTCAAGGTAGTGCGTCTACCAATTTCGCCACCTGCGCAAACGAGAACACTACGACTATACCACGACTTCCGCTGCCGCTTCCACCTCCGGGGCGACGACTTCAGCGGCTGCCTCTTCTGCTTCTACCGGCACTTCCTCCGGTGCGATCGTCTCGTCGCTCTTCAGGTGCAGCATGCGCGCCCCGCGGAGCTGGCGGCGGACCGCCTTCGCCGCCTTCTCGCGGATGAAGTAGAGCTTGGCGCGGCGGACTTTCGAGCGCTTCACGATCTCGATCGAGTCGATGGACGGGGTGTAGAGCGGGAACGTCTTCTCGACGCCGATGCCGGAGAGCGTCGTGCGGACGGTGAACATCGCGCCGCTCTCGGTACCATGCTTCACGGAGATGACGAGGCCTTCGAAGACCTGCTTGCGGACGTTCTTGACGATCTTCTCCTTCTTGTCGGCGCCCTTACCCTTCTTGAGGTCGACGATGTTTTGCACGACGCGCACCGTATCGCCCGCGCGAATACCAAGTTTCGCGCGCCCATCGGCGTTGACCGGAGTTATGACCTTCTGCATATTCGCGCACTGTATCACGCCGGGTGATTAAGAGCAAATACTCAGCCCTTACCCGAAAAACGGCTCTGTGCCGCGACGAAATCACCGGGAAGCGGCGCTTCGAAGGTGTGCCGCTCGCCCGAAGGGAGCGTGATCGAGAGCGAAAAAGCGTGGAGCGCCTGACGCGAGAAGCCGAGGAGGCACGGTTTCCCTTTCGCGTAGAGCTTATCGCAAACGACGGGGTGACCGAGGTGTTTGAAGTGCACGCGGATCTGGTGCGTACGGCCAGTCTTCGGGCGCGCTTCCAGATGCGCGACCTTTTCATCCTGCTCCTCGTCGACGCCGCGCGCGAGCACCCGCCAGTCGGTCACGGCCGCGCGATGCTTCTTCCCTTCCTCTGCGCGCGCGATACCCCAACGCGGCGGCACCGCGCGGATGCGCACGATCTCAGCCTCGATGGTGCCGCTATTCGCGCGCGGATGGCCGTAGACGAATGCGTGATACGTTTTTTCGGTCGTGCGGTTCTGGAACTGTTCTTTGAGGAAAGCATACGCCTCCGGAGTCTTCGCCAGGATCATCACGCCAGAGGTATCGCGGTCGAGCCGATGCACGATGCCCGGGCGCGCTACCACTTCCCCTTGCGGCGACGTCCACGGTTCGCCTACGCCCGCCATCTGCGGGTACTGCGCGAGCACCCACGCGGCGACCGACGGCTCGTCGGTGCGGCCATCGCTGTGCACGATAAGCCCGGCCGGCTTATCGATAACGAGCACATCAGCGTCTTCATAGAGGACGGAGGGGTTCATCGCTCTACAGTATCATTTCTCGCTCTTATTTCCCGTGGCGGCGTTCGCGTGCGGAGAACTCAGCGAGGATAGTATCGAACATCTCGCGAGAGAAATCCGGCCAGAACGCATCGATGAAGAAGAGTTCGCTGTAGACCGACTGCCACGGGAGGAATCCCGAGAGGCGCCGCTCACCGCCGGTACGGATGATGAGGTCCGGGTCCGGCATCGGGTAGGACCAGAGATTACGCGTGAATGCTTCCTCGTCGGCAGCTGTCGCCTCCTCCTCAAGCAGAGCATTGGCCGCGGCGACTATCTCCGCGCGGCCGCCGTAGGACATGAGGAGATGGAGCGTTATGTCATAGGATTCGGCAGTCGCCGCCTCCATAGCAGCCATCATCGTCTGCATATCCTCGCTGAAACGCGACCGGTCGCCGACGAACCGCACGCGGATGCGTTCCTCGATCATCTTCTTCGTCTCATTCTCGAGGATCGAACGGAAAAGCTTCATCAGGTAGCCGACCTCAGCTTCCGACCGCTGCCAATTCTCCGTCGAGAACGCGTACGCGACCACGTGCGGGACACCCGCTTCGCGCGCGAAACGGAGCGTGTCTTGAAGCCGCTTGTACCCCTCTGCATGCCCTTCGAACACCGGCAGGCCGCGCGCCTTCGCCCAACGGCGGTTGCCATCCATGATGATGCCGACGCACGAGACGCCCGATGCGTTGTTCATAGTCATATGAACCTATACGTCTTTGCCTTTAGTTTCAAGTGGGCGCTAGAGGACTCGAACCTCTGACCTACCCGGTGTAAACGGGTTGCTCTACCAACTGAGCTAAGCGCCCTCGGACGGTACTAGAGACTCCTTCGGAGGAAGCATAACCAGCTGGTTACAGCCTCCACCGACTGAGCTAATCGCCCGTGAATGCATTTTACTGCATTCTTGGTGGGCATGGGGAGACTCGAACTCCCAAGTCTTGCGACATACGCTTCTGAGACGTACGCGTATACCAATTCCGCCACATGCCCGTGCCCCGAGCTGGAATCGAACCAACATCAACGGCTTAGAAGTCCGCTGCTCTATCCATTGAGCTATCGGGGCGTCCGCACTTCTCTAGCCTAGCGCATTTGCTCCGTTAGAGCGACGGGTCAGCGTAGCCGTAGGCGCCCGAGAGGTACTTCTCCTCTTCTGCGGCGCGATTCGCAAAAACAGCATGGACAGCATCAAGCGACGTCTGACTGAAGACCGGCGTCGTCGTGGCCGCGGGTGAGCCGATGACGCCGCCGCCGGCGACCGTGTCGAATGCCCACGCATTCCAGACGATGATGCCAGCGAGCGCTATCGCCGCGATGATGATCACGATGAGCCAATCGCGCACCGGGTCCACCTGCGGTGCCGACCGCATGCGCTTCATGAGAGAGCCGAGCGGGAGGTGAGCGTTCATGGCGTACTGGTCGCGGCTGCCGGAGGCGTCGAGCCGACGGTGAGGCTCAGGTCGGCGTGCCAGCTGTTCTTCGCGTCTTGTCCGACCGAAAGCGTCGAGATCGAGAGGTCATACGGGGCGTATTCGATAGCGCCGACCGTACGCATCACTGCGTCGAACGCCCCCTTCACCGACAGAGAGAGCTGGAGCGTCGGGCGCGCGGGAGTGCCCGCCGCCGAGACCGAGAGCACGCTGACGGCGGCCTTCTGAGAAAGCCCGAGCGATTCAAGGCTATTGATGAAGGCGACGATGCCCGCTTCCGATACGAAATAGGCTTGGACTTTCGCTTCATCGCCGGCGACCTCGGCAAGCGCAGCGCGCGCGGCGGCGATACGGCTCGCGTTCTCCGTCGCCGCGTCGATCTGACCCTGTATATCCGCGACCTCGGCGCTTTTCGCCGAAACGGCTGCATACCAGACGCCATACCCGGCGAGCGCGGCAGCGGCGACGGCAAGCGCTATGAGGAAGTGGGTACGGGGAGCGTTCATGGCGCGAGTGTGAGGATAACCGTGAAGGTTATATCCGTATCTTTCGCATATGCGGAGACCGGGAGGTCGGCCGCGCGCGCGAAAGGCGCGCTCTGCAGCGTGAGCTGATAGCTGCGGAGCGCGTCGCGCGTCGCGGCGGTACCGGTGAGCGCAAGCGTGCCGGCCTTACCACCCGAAGCGGGCGCATAGGTGAAGCCCGACAAGGTGATACCCGGCCGCGATACCGCGAGCACCGCGCGGACGACCCCGCTCGCTGACGGAGCGGAGGAAAGGGCGGTCAGCGCGGCGGCGTCGGAGGAGAGCGCCGCGAGCCGCGCCGCGAGCGCCGCCTGATCGGCTGAAGAAAGCGAGGTGCGTATGCTCGCGAGACGGATGGATTTCGCGGCGGCGCTCCCCGTCAGGAAGACATAGGTCGGCAACAGGAGCACGGCGGCGGCAAGCGTCAGCAAGGCGACGAGCGACGCGATCACGACGCCGAGGCGATACTGATACTCGCGCGCGACCCGGATGCGGCGCTCGGAAGGGAGCAGGTTCGTGAGTCCGTCAGGCATAAGGGGTCGCATAATCGCGCAGCGCGAGACCTATCGCCGTCGCGTACGCGAGCGATTCGGTGTAGTCCAGCGACGGGACCCAGGTGTCGCGCGAAGCGAGGTTCGTGAATACATCGCCGGCGACGACCGGGATCTGCAGCGTGCCCTCGAGATACTCGGGGAGTCCGCGCACGGACGCATTCCCGCCGACGAGGAGCGCGCGCGACACCGGTTCGTGCGTGCTCCCCGGCACGGCGCGCTCCTGCCAGAATGCCAGGTGGCGAGATATCTCGTCGCGGATTGCGGAAACAGTCGAGAGCATCGCGGCGAGATACTCTTCATTCCCGGGCGTCGGCACGATGCCGCGCTCAGCCTTCACCTTGCGCGCCTCGGCTTCCGTCACGCCGAAATATTTCTGCACAGCGAGCGTGAGCGCGTGCCCGCCGATATTGATGGTCGTCGCGAATCGCGGTATGCGCCGCGTCACGATGGAGACCTTCGTCGTCGTCTTACCGACATCGATGATGAGCGTGGTGGACTCGTCGCCATAGGGGAGCAGCGCTCGCGACGACGCGAACGTCTCCCCCTCGAGGGAGCGGGTGCTGATATCCGCCGCATCGAACGTCGATATCGTCTCCTCGATGATGCGCCGGGCGAATCCGATGCCTGCCACTTCCGCTTCGCCGTTCTCATTGCGCCCTATCTCGATGAAATCGAAGATCGTCTCTGCGGGCGGCAGCGGGATGAACTCATCGAGATGCTGTTCGATCGCGAGGCGCTGCTCATCCTTGCCGACGCCCGGCACGGTCGTCTCGAACAGATAGGATTTCGACTCCGGGAGCGAGACATTCGCCGCTGCGATGCCGGTCGCCTCAGCCGCAGATGCTAGCGCTTCGATGACTGCCGCACGGTCCACGATCTCGCCGTCAGTGAATGCGCCGGCGGGCAGCCGGGCCTCCACATACTGAGCGAGCACGAGACCATGCGTACCTTCTTCGAGACGCACCGCCTTCACGCCGCTTGTCGAGAGATCGACGCCCGCGAGCGGAAGCGCCATGTACCGCGGCGGCGCGAACAACGCGCGCAAACGTTCATTGAATACCGGTGACATACGCGCAGTATACCGTGCGCGCGGTCATTCTCTCCTCTTAATGTGCACTAGTACCGGGCGGTACCGGGCGATCAGACGTCACGAAGGCGAATGTTTCGTCCGAACCGACGGCGAAGAGCATGCCGTCGCTCTCAAGTCCGCGTATCGTGCGGGGCTCGAGATTCGTCACGAAAGCGAGCTGGCGGCCGATGAGCGATTCCGGCTCCGGCACATAGGCGGCGATGCCGGACACGATCTGCCGCACCTTTCCCTCCCCTTCGGGAGACACTTCCCCGAAATCCACGGTGAGGCGCAGGAGCTTGTCGGTCTCAGGTACGCGCTCGGCGCTCCGCACCGTACCGATCTGTACGTCTATCTTACTGAAATCATCGATGGTGATACGCGGCTTATTCATCCCGTTAGAAGTTTCCATGCGACTGATGCTACCAGATAAACCGTCCTGTGTGCAGACAAGTATCGCGTCCGACACGATTCGTACACGTTGAATTTCTAACGGGATTCATGTGATGAGCGGGAAAGGTAGCTGGTAAGGATGAGCGCGGCGGCAGAAGCGTCGACGTTCGCGCGCGGCTTCGCCGCGCGCGTCTTCATCTGCTTCTCGGGTGCGCGGCGTGCGAGGGCCGAGGTGAACACTTCCGACTCGTAGACGACCGGGACGCCGGCGCGCTCGGTCAGGAGCGCCCCGAGCGCGCGGGCACCCTTCGCGATTGGGTTCTCGCCGCCTTCCAGGTTGCGCGACTCGCCGATGACGACCGCGCTGACGTTCTCTTTGGCGATAAGCGCACAGAGTTCATCGAGAAGATGCGGCGTATTCGATACGATGGCGTGCGGGAACCCCATCGTCCCTGCTTCGTCGGAGAGCGCAAGCCCTATCTTCGAACTCCCATAGTCGATGCCGAGATACCGCATGCCCCAAGTGTATGGTATAATGCACGCATATGCACGACTTCTCACCGCTCTACTCCCCGGCGTACTCGCCGTTCGCCTTCGGGTTCATGAGCGCGCTCGTTCCCTTCCTCATACTCGCCATGCTCTGGACGATCGTCCTCAAAGGCTTCGCGCTCTGGCATGCGGCTCGCGGCGGACAGAAGTGGTGGTTCATCGCTCTCCTCGTCGTGAACACGCTCGGCCTTCTCGAGATCATCTATCTCATCTGGTTCCGCCCGACGGCGTCGCACCGTTCGCACGCGCCGGCGCACGAATCATCAACGCAGGCGTAAGCAGTTAGGAGGAGTGGCCGAGTGGTCTATGGCACTTGTCTTGAAAACAAGCGTACCGAAAGGTACCGTGAGTTCGAATCTCACCTCCTCCGCAGAGATTTTTAAGGAGCCGTGCGACTATAAAAATCCAAGTGGGGTTGCGTAATCGCAAGCCCCCGCACATTTTCGAGTGCTATACTTTTCGCATGGCCGCCAATGTCATCGCAGAATGGGAGGGGCGCGAATACGAGCATGACCCGAAGAGCGCCGATTGGTATTGGTCGCTCGGCATCATCACGGTCGCCGGCACTATCGCATCGGTCCTCTTCGGCAATATCCTATTCGCGATCCTCATCCTCGTCGCCGCGGCGGCGATCGCGCTCCATGCCGCCCAGCATCCGCCGCTGCACCGATTCCGGCTCGTCGATACCGGCCTCATGATCGGCGACGATCTCTTCCCGTTCGACCGGATGCTCTCGTTCTCCGTCCTCCAAGACATTGAGGAGACATACCCGCCGATACTCTCCATCAAGACCGCGAGCTGGCATGCGCCCCACCTCATGATCCCGCTCGAAGGAGCCGACGAGGACGCCGTCCTCGCGCACTTCCTCGATCATGTCGAGGAAGAGGAACACCGCCACACGTTCGCCGACTTGGTGGCGGCGTGGCTCGGATTCTGATATACAGTAGAGTACCGCCCTCGTATGTAGGCATACTTGGGCTCGTTCGGAGAATCCGCCTACACGAGGACGTGCAGTCGCATTTCCACCACAAGGGCACTTCTTAGTTTCTAACTCGCTGTGCTCGTAAGAAACTAAAGTCGCTCACTTCGCCCTCGTCGTTCAATGGATAGGACGGCTCCTTGCGGAGGAGCTGATGCAGGTTCGATTCCTGCCGAGGGCACCATATTAAAAAAACGGCATGATGCCGTTTTTTTTAATATGGTGCCCTCGAGCACGCGCGGGGCGCGTGCGTGCAGGAATCGAAGACCTTGCGAGCGTTTTATGGAGCGGAGCGAACAGAAAATCCGCAAGGTGTACTGAAACGGTACGTTTCGATAAGCGTACTCGCGGTCCTGCCGAGGGCACCAGCTAGCGCTCATGCAAATGACCGAGATGCCTCGATCATAGGAATGCGTGCGATAAGGAGACTCGTATGCACGACATGCTAGACTTGATGGTATGAAAAAATACTTCCCTTTGCGCAGTGTGGGGGCACTGCCGCTAGGTGCGGCACTCGCTATTGCGTTCCTCGCCGTTACCGCCGCTCACGCGGCGACCACTATCAGCACGAATATCCAAACGGATGGGACCTTATCGGTAACCAGCACGAGCACCTTTCTCGGGAACGTCGGCATCGGGACGGCGACACCAGCAGAGAAGCTTGATGTGATCGGAAGCGTGAACGTGTCGGCAGGTAGCTATTTCAAATACGATGACCTTCCTTTTGCCACAGCTTCCACCTCTCTGTACGACTACTTCACAGGCGGAGCAGGAAACCTTACGATGACCGGCTCCTACGGCACCGCTAACGGCTACTCGGCCCTCTACCACAACACCACGGGCAACTCCAACACCGCTAACGGCTACTCGGCCCTCTACTACAACACCACGGGCAATGAGAACGCCGCCTTCGGCTACGATGCCCTACTCTCAAACACCGGCGGCTCGTTCAATACTGCAAACGGCGCCACCGCCCTCTACTACAACACCACCGGCAACTACAACATCGCTATCGGCGGTGACGCCCTCCACTACAACACCACGGGCGTCGACAACACCGCAAGCGGCTATCAGGCCCTGCTTTCTAACACCACCGGCTCCTACAACACTGCAAGCGGTTCCTTTTCCCTCTCTTACAACACTTCCGGCTCCTACAACACTGCACTCGGCTATTTCGCCGGTGAAAATATCGCCACCGGATATGACAACATCCTCATCGGTGCCAATCCGGATGTTGGTGGCGACCACCTGACGACTGGTACAGATAACATCTGTATCGGCTTCAACTGCATCCTGCCGGGCGGGACCGCGGCCACGAATCAACTCAACATCGGCAACCTCATCTTCGGCACGGGCCTCACCGCGACCTCCTCCTCGACCTCTCTCCCCGGTACGCTCACTGGGAATATCGGCATCGGGACGAGCACTCCGATCGCGAACTTCCAGGTGGCGAATGGGAACAATGCCACGACCACTATGGAGCTCGGCCGCAGCGGTCAGAACAAGGGCTCCTGCTTGAAGCTCTATCGCACGGACGGCACCGCCATCTATGCGTACGTCGCCGCCGGCGCGACCACCTTCACTCTCACGACGACCTCCTGCGCGAATGTGAGCAACTTCTGATGACGCCGCGCGCACTGCTGCTTAGTCTTACGCTCGGGTGCGTCGCCCTGCTTGCGCCGTCCGCCGCGTATGCCGCATACAACGACGTGACGCTCACGACCTCCGCATCCCTATCGGTCGGCGGCTACACGCTCAATGTCTCGGGCTCGTCCGCAAGCATACAAAGCATAACGGTGAACGCGGACAGCTTCTCGGTAACGCTCGCCTCCGGCTCTGACATCACGGTATCCTCGCCGTCTTTGCAAAAGCTCGCCACCGACGTCACGAGCGACGTGACGGCTTCGGCTTGCACGGACTCCGCCTCTTCCCTCTCGCTCTCATACTCCGGCGGCAGCACGGTAACCAACGTCATCACACCATCCGCATCGATCTGTGGCGCATCTTCGTCTAGCTCTTTAAGCAACTCTGGCAGTTCGCGTGTCGGTGCCATTCTCCCGGGATACACGGAGACCAACCCTCTCCCTGGCCCCTCGGTCGTGGCGACGAGCACCGGCACGGCCGCGTCAGCTTCGGCGGCAGTGCCGACCGCCGCTTCAAGCCTTACGGGCGCAGAGATACAAGCGGTCGTGGGATTGCTCGCCTCGTTCGGTGCCGACCAGGTCACTATTGCCGGCGTCGAGGCCGCGCTCTCCGGCACGACCGTCGCTCCCGCAACAGCGTACGCCTTCTCGCGCGATTTGAAACACGGCGATACCGGCGATGATGTGCGGGCGCTGCAAGCATATCTGAACGCGCACGGCTTCGCCGTCGCCGCCGCGGGTCCCGGTTCGGCCGGAAACGAGACCGGCTACTTCGGCTCGGCTACGGAGGCGGCACTGGCGCGATTCCAAGCGGCAAACAGCATCGCCCCGGCAAGCGGCTACTTCGGCTCGATAACACGGACGTTCTTGCTGGCTGGGCACTACCCGTCGGAACGACCATGAGAGTCTGATTCTTGCCGAGGGCGCACCCGCGGTCCCGTCGGGCGCAAAAACAGTTTTAGAGTTAGGATGGAATATCCGCTCTCGTCGTTCAACGGATAGGATAGCCCCCTCCGAAGGGGCTGATGACGGTTCGATTCCGTCCGAGAGCACTGACAGAAATGAAAAAGCCCGCTTAAGCGGGCTTTTTCATTTCTGTGCCCTAGGCCTTGGACTTCTTAAGGGCGAGGGCGAGACGGCTCTTCTTGCGTGCGGCGGTATTGGCCTTGATGACGCCGCGCTTCTTCGCCTTGTCGATCATGGCGTACGCCTCCGGGAGGAGCTTCTCCGCAGCGGCAACGTCCTTCGCGGCGAGCGCCTTGGTGAGCGACTTCGTCGTATCCTTCATCGCGTCCTTGCGGCGCAGGTTGAATACGTGCTTCTTCGCGGAAGAACGTATCGCTTTCTTCGCTGAACTGGTGATTGCCATATGTCCTCTATATATACGCTATATCCCGTTCTATGGCAAATGGTACTATACGCGCATGATACGGCAGATCCGCGGGAAGGTGCTTTCGATAGGCCCGGCGAGCGCCGTCATCGAGGTCGCCGGCTTCGGCGTCGAGGTGCGTATGAGCGCGCCTGAGGCGCTCCTGGTCGGTAGCGAAGCGGTGCTCGCGACCCACCTCACGCTCAAACAGGATGGCCTTGAGCTCTATGGTTTCTCAGACAGTGCCGACCGTGACTTCTTCGAGCTCATCCTCACGGTCTCGGGCGTAGGCCCGAAGACCGCCCTCTCGGTCCTCCGCCGCGCGACGCGCGATGCGCTTGAGGGCGCTATCAGTACACGCGATCTCCCCTACCTCACCAAGGTCGTCGGCCTCGGCAAGAAGAGCGCGGAGAAGATGCTCGTCGAGCTTGCCGACAAAGTCGGCCCGCGCGCGCACGACGACGCCGATGGCGAAGTCTTCGATACGCTCGTCGCGCTCGGCTACACCGAACGCGAGGCGCGCAAGGCGCTGCAAGCCGTCCCCGAGAGCGTGAGCGGGAAAGAAGGGCGACTCAAAGCGGCGCTCTCTTCAGGGAACTAGTATGTACGCCTTCATAAACACGCTCGTCGGCCTGTTGAAAAAGATAGTACCGGAACCGGTAGTGCGGCCTTTGCGCCCACTCTATCACCGGACGCTCGCCTTCCTCATGGCGCTCTCCTACGGCTTCCCCGCCAGGAAGCTCGTCGTCATCGGCGTGACCGGGACCAAGGGCAAATCGACGACTGCCGAGATGGTTTTCGCGATACTGCGCGCCGCCGGCCACAGAACTGCCCTCATCTCCACTATCCGCTTCGCGATCGAGGACGAGTCCGAGCCGAATCGCTACAAGATGACGCTCCAGGGCCGTGGCTTCGCGCAAGCCTTCATGCGCAAGGCGCTCGATGCCGGTTGCACGCACCTCATCATCGAGGTGACGAGCGAGAGCGTCCTGCAATATCGCCACCAATTCCTCGACCTCGATGCGCTCGTCGTCACGAACATCCAGAAAGAGCACATCGAGAGCCATGGCTCCTTCGAGAACTATGTCGCAGCGAAACGCGTCATCGTCGATACCCTCGCGCACTCGCCGAAGAAGACGCGCGTCCTCGTCGCCAATAGCGACATCCCCGAGAGCCGCGCCTTCCTCTCAGCCCCTGTGACCAGAGCGATCAGCTTCAGTGAAGCTGAGCTCGCCGACGTCTCGGGAGACACCCGGCACGTCAGCTTCACCTATGCCGGCACGCGTGTCTCGCTCCCCCTCCCCGGCACCTTCAATGCGATGAACGCCCTCGCGGCGATGAAACTCGGCGAAGCGCTCGGTATCCCGATCGCCGCATCGGCAAAGGCGCTCGCAGCGCTTCCTCTCGTCCGCGGCCGCGTCGAGCACGTCGACGCCGATCAGGACTTCCTCGCCGTCGTCGATTATGCGCACACGCCAGACTCGCTCATGGCGCTCTACGGCGCCTTCCCGAAAGAGCGAAAGATCTGCGTGCTCGGCAACACCGGCGGCGGGCGCGACACCTGGAAGCGCCCGGAGATGGGGCGCATCGCCGATGAGATGTGCGAGCAGGTCATCCTCACGAACGAAGATCCGTATGACGAAGACCCGCGCGCCATCGTCGACGCCATGGCCGCCGGCATGCGCAGAAGGCCGACGATCATCATGGACCGGCGCGAAGCCATACGCGCGGCGCTTGCCGCCGCGCGACCGGGCGACGCCGTCCTCGTAAGCGGCAAAGGCACCGACCCGTTCATCATGGGCCCGAAAGGTTCGAAGATGCCCTGGGACGACGCGCAGGTTGTCCGCGAAGAGCTCGGGCGACTTCATTTCCTTAGGAGCGAAGCGAGTTAGGAAATGAGAAGTGCCCATGTGGTGCGACTTCGCGCAGAAATTTGATAGTATTGCCGTATGGAACATGACGCATGGTTTTTCATAGGCGTATTCGTCTTCATATTCCTCATCTGGATCGCCACCGGCGGCCCATTGCACCCGATCGCCTTCTCTGGCCCGCGACTCGCACTGCCGGGGCAGCTCGGCGGCGGTTCCTACCTCTCGCTACCCCGTTCTCCCTATGGCATCGGCGGCACTGACGCTGCGCTGCCGGGCAGCTCCTCAGGCGGCGGTTCGATCGGCAGCGCCGACACCTCTCTCATCGGCGGGACGACCTTCGGCGACCTCTCCCCGTACCACGGCATCGTGACGATGGATCATTCCGTCTCGGGTGCCGGGTCAGCCGACCCGCGCAATGAATACATCGAGATACGCGTCGCGCAGGACGCGAATGTGCCGGTCGATATTTCCGGATGGACGCTCATGAGCGAGGCGAGCGGCAGCTCGTCTAGCATACCGAAAGGGACGGAGACCCCGACGTCCGGCATCGTGAACGCGGCACAAGACATCGTCCTCACTGCCGGGGAGCAGGCTATCATCATTTCCGGCCAGTCCCCCATCGGCGCCTCGTTCCGAGAAAATAAGTGTATCGGCTACTTCAGCGGCTTCCAGAGATTCACCCCGTCCCTGCCGCTCAACTGCCCCGCACCGTCGGACGAACTCGCGTCGTTCTACGGCACCGGTTATATCCGCGATGCCTCCTGTATCGATTATGTGAACACGCTCTCGCGCTGCCAAGCGGCGCTCACGCCGCCCACCACCGTCTCAGGCATGTGCCAGGGGTTCCTGGTGAAGTACCTCAATTACAACGGCTGCGTCGATGCGCACCGGAGTGATGCTGATTTCAAGGGCGACACCTGGCACGTCTACCTCGGCCGGAGCGACTCGATGTGGCGCCCGCAGCATGAAGTCGTGAAGCTGCTCGACACGACCGGCAAGACCGTCGACGCCTTCACCTACTAGAAAAAAGCGGTAAAAAAGAGTAAGTTAGAGAAACGAGGAATAAGCCCGAGTTCGCTCCCGTATCTTCGAAGACTCGATACGAAGGCTTCGCTCGGTGGAAACAAAATCAAGAAGACTTGTTTTGTTTCGCCTCGCTTCAGCTCCCGTATGGAGTACCATACAGTGAGCTCGTTCGGCGAGAAAGAAATCGAGCGAGCTCGTTTCTTTCTGCCTCACTCGCTCCCGTAGCTCAGCTGGTAGAGCAGCTCCCTTTTAAGGAGAAGGTCGCAGGATCGTAACCTGCCGGGAGCACATGAGCCACAAACACCTGCCCTGCGGCAGGTTTTGTGCTTATGTGCTGGCCGGAGCTATGTGCGAGTCACCGAGTACGGCGAGGCGGGGTCGAGAGCGCTTAGCGGATTGCGAATACCTGGAGCAATTCGGTTAGCGACTCGTGACCATGTGGAGTGTGCGGACCGCGGGGTTATCCTTCGCAAGGGATATCCTCAAATTACTGCTATCGCATGGTAGTTTGGGATAGGTTAGGTTTGCACTTCGATCAGAAGTGGCGCGTGATCAGAGACTTCGTCAGGCAACACTTTGAAGTCTGTGACCGATATCCCTTTGGTTACGAACGCATAATCCGCATGTTTCTCCGGTTTCGTGTAGAACGACGTGCGCGTCGAAGACACTT
>DATKTL010000043.1:0-2211 GCA_035531095.1 Minisyncoccota bacterium
AGCGAGCGCAGCCAGCTCGGGAACCGCGAGAAGGCGATGCAGATCCTCTCAGCGAAGCTCGAGCAGCTCCATGATGAGGAGGAGGCGCGGAAGCACGCGGCGGAGCGCAAATCGCAGATAGGCACCGGCGACCGCTCGGAAAAGATCCGCACCTACAATATCCTCCAGGATCGTGTTACCGATCACCGGATCAACGAGTCGTGGCACAATCTGCCTAAGATCATGGCCGGCAACCTTGATGCTATCGTCGAGGCGCTTCGTGAGGCGAGTACGGAAACGCTTGCATAACGGCCGGTATTCGGGTACAGTAGCTCCACATGACGACCGGGAAAGACACGGCAGAATTGAAGCGCCTCTTCGATACAGGGGCGCATTTCGCGCAGGTGAAGGCGCGCCGCCACCCTTCGATGAAGCCTTTCTTGGTAGGGACGAAGGGCCGCCAGGAGATCATCGATCTCGAGAAGACGACCGAGCAGCTCGAAGCCGCTAAGGGGGCCATGGAGACGCTCGCGAAGGAGGGTAAGACCATCCTCTTCGTCGGCGGCAAAGTCGAAGTCGCAGCGCTCGTAAAGAAGGCGGCCCAGGATATGCAGGCGCCCTTCGTCGCTACCCGCTGGCTCGGCGGCACCATCTCTAATTGGACCGAGATTAAGAAGCGCATCGACCGCCTCGCCGAGCTCACCGACACGTCGGCGTCCGGCGTGATGAGCAAGCAGCACACCAAGCTCGAGCTCGTGAAGATGGACCGCGAGAAGAAGCGGCTCGAAGAGCGCCTCGACGGCATCACGACGATGACGAAGCGTCCGGACGCGCTTCTCGTCGTCGACACCAAGCACGAGAAGTACGCGGTCAAGGAGGCGAATGAAGCCGGCATCCCGATCATCGCGATCATGAGCTCGGACTGCAATCTCAAGGAGGCGGCCTATCCGATCGTCGCGAACGATGCGTCGCGCGAGACAGTGCGCCTCGTGCTCACGGAGCTCGTGGAGGCGTTTAAGAAGGGTCAGGTCGCGTAAGGACAGAGAGCCTTCGCTTTTTCTTGCCCCTTCGGGCCTCATGAGAATGGGGCAGCCAGTCGCAGAGAAAAAGCGAAAGCTCTCTGTCCTGTGTTAATATTTTTACATTATGGAAATCACCACGAATATCATCAAGGAGTTGCGCGAGATGACCGGCGTGTCGGTCATGCAGTGCAAGAAGGCGCTCGAAGAGGCCGGCGGCGACATCAAGAAGGCTGAGGTCATCCTCAAGAAGCATTCCGCCGCTGCCGCTGATAAGAAGGCGGACCGCTCGCTCGCGGCCGGCGCCATCGGGAGCTATATCCACGACGGCGCGGTCGGCGCGATGGTGCTCCTCTCCTGCGAGACGGATTTCGTCGCGAAGAATCCTGAATTCATCGCGCTCGCGCGCGAGCTCGCGATGCAGGTCGCCGCGACTGCTCCGGCCTACGTGACCACCGAGGAGATCGTCCCGGAGGCGAAAGAAGCGGCGATCGCCGTCTTCCAGAAAGAGGTTGCCGACAAGCCCGCAGAGATGCAGGAGAAGATCCTCGACGGGAAGCTCTCGAGCTATTTCCGCGATCAGGTGCTTCTCGAACAGCCGTTCATCAAGGACGAGAACAAGACGGTGCGCGACCTCTTGAACGAGGCGACGCAGAAGTTCGGCGAGCGAGTCGAAGTGAGCCGTTTCGCGCGTCTCTCTGCGCGATAGTCCATCATCGTGGCGCACCTTGCCGCAGTACTGCTCTCGCTCGCTCTCCTCGCTGGATTCGTCGCGCTCACGCGCTACGAGACGCGGAGGGGTTCGCGATTCTTCGCCGCGAAGCGCGCCAAGCTCGATACGGATATCGAACGTGTCGAGTTCATCGTGGCGCATGTCGATCTGCCCGCATTCGTGCGAGACGAAGTCCACCACGCGCTCGCGCGCATCGGGCATGCGATCGCGCACCTCTCGCTCCAGGCAGTGCGGGCGACCGAGCGGCTCCTCACGCGTCTCGTGCGCCACTTGCGTTCCCGGACCGAAGTCGCCGCAGCGCCGCGCGAGAACGCGCGGGAGTTCGTGAAGACGCTTTCCGATTTCAAAGATACGCTCCAGGCGACGCATCCCGATATCGATTCGCTTGAGGTGAAGTAAATCAAACGCCGCCTTAGCTCAGTTGGTAGAGCAACTCACTTGTAATGAGTAGGTCCTCGGTTCGAGTCCGAGAGGCGGCTC
>DATKTL010000044.1:0-7083 GCA_035531095.1 Minisyncoccota bacterium
CTTGTGGCCGGCGACCTGGTACGTGGGGGTGAAGACGGTCGCCTGGTTCGGCGGTTTCAATATCGCGAGTTACTATAGCGGCCACTTCCTCCTCGTCTTCGGCATCGTCATGCTCTCCGGCATCGCGCTCGGCGCGGTCGCGTCCGTGCTCGCTATCCGTAGATACCTGACCGTCTGATATGTCGAAAGAAGGCCACAAGTATATATTCGTCCTCGGGGGCGTGATGAGCGGGGTTGGGAAGGGCGTCGTCACGAGCTCTATCGGCCTCTTACTACAACAGAAAGGATACTCGGTGAATCTGGTGAAGGTCGATCCGTATCTGAATGTCGACGCCGGCACCATGAACCCGACCGAGCATGGCGAGACGTTCGTGCTCAAGAGCGGACTCGAGACCGATCAGGACATGGGCAACTATGAGCGCTTCCTCGGTCGCGATCTCACCAATGAAGACTATATGACCTCGGGTATGGTGTATCAGTCGGTCATCGCGCGTGAGCGCGCGCTCGAGTACGGCGGCAAGTGCGTCGAAGCCATCCCGCACGTGCGCGACGAGATCCTGCACCGCATCGAGGCCGCCGCAGCGCAGAACGGCAGTCGCATGTCGGTCATCGAGATAGGCGGTACCATCGGCGACTTCCAGAACGCGCTCTTCATCGAGGCGGCGCGCGTACTGAAGATGAATCACCCGGACGACGTGCTCTTCGTGATGGTGTCCTACCTGCCGACGCCGGGCACGCTCGGCGAGATGAAGACCAAGCCGACGCAGACCGCCGTACGCGATCTGAACTCCTACGGCGTACAGCCGGACTTCATCTTCGCGCGTTCCAAAGAGCCGATGGATGAGAAGCGTAAAGAGAAGCTCGCTATCTGGTGCAACGTGCGCAAGGACCGCATCATCAGCGCGCCGGACATCAAGAGCATCTACGAGGCGCCGCTCAATTTCGAGAAGGATAAGCTCTCCGAGGCATTGCTCGATGCGCTCAAGCTGCCCGAGAAGCGCATCGCATCGCTCGCTGCATGGAAGAAGTTCGCGAATGCCGTCGCCGACACGAAAGCGCCGGAGGTCTCCATCGCTATCGTCGGGAAATATTTCGATACGGGCGACTTCGTCCTTTCCGACGCCTATCTCTCGGTCATCGAGGCTATCAAGTTCTCGGGAGCGAAGCTCGGCCTGCGCCCGAAGATCACCTGGGTGAACTCGAAGCATCTCGAGAAGCCGGGCGCCAAGGCGGCGACGCTCCTCGCGGGCTACGACGGCATCATCGTGCCGGGCGGTTTCGGCGAGAGCGGCATCGAAGGGAAGATCAAGGCGATACAATTCGCGCGCGAGCATAAGATGCCGTACTTCGGCCTCTGCTACGGCATGCAGCTCATGGTCATCGAGTACGCGCGGAACGTGCTCGGCCTCAAGGAGGCGAATACGACCGAGATCAAGAAGAACGCGAAGGATCCGGTCGTCGACGTGATGCTCGAACAGAAGAAGCATCTCGCCAATAATAAGTATGGCGGTACGATGCGCCTCGGCGCCTACCCGGCCTACCTCAAGAAGGGTACGCTCGCCCGCGCCGCCTACAAGAAGGAGCTCGTCGAAGAGCGCCATCGCCACCGCTACGAGATCAATCCGGCGTACGTGAAGCGCATCGAGGATGCCGGTCTCGTCTTCTCGGGCACCAGCCCTGACGGCGTCCTTATGGAAATAGCCGAGCTCCCGCGCTCCGTGCACCCCTTCATGCTCGGTACGCAGTTCCATCCCGAGCTTCAGGCGCGCCCCTTGGACCCGCACCCGCTTTTCACCGAGTTCCTCAAAGCCGCCGCGCAGAAGAAAAAGAAATAAGTCGCGTACTACTTTATGTTTGCGGAGGTTTAACCTCCGCAAAGTACGCCTCGACAGGAGGCGGGTGAGAGGTTTTTTGCGGAGGTTAAACCTCCGCAAACTGCTATACTGGATATATGCGGAAGGAGCCTCATGGCGTCGGTTCGTTCGTGCACATTATTCATCGAGGAACACGTGGTATGCCTATCGTGCGCGACAATGAAGACAGGGATCGTTTTGTCCTGATGCTTACGCATCTCAATGATACGTACCAGCCAGAAAATTGGTTCAGGGATATCAGTTCCTCGGGAACCCCGCTATTCGAGCGTCCTGATGAGTGGCCGGAGCAAGAGAAGCTCGTTCATATCATCGCGTTTTGTCTTTTAGATAACCATTTCCATCTTTTGCTCGAAGAGATCAGAGAAGGAGGCGTGTCGAAGTTTATGCAGCGACTCGGGACAGCTATGTCGTACCGGTTCAATCTGAAGTACAACGAGCGCGGGTCGATATTCCAAGGCTCGTTCCGTTCTCGCACCGTTGATAGTGACGAGTATTTGCGATACGTAATCGCCTATATACAGCTAAAGAACGTATTCGATGTTCGTGGAATAAAGATATCATCCAAAAATGATTTCGAAGAAGCGTATGCTTGGGCTCGGCATTATCCATATGCGAGCCTCGGGGATCATATCGGTACGTGTCAACGACCTATTGTCGAGAAGGATTTCTTGGAGGAGATATTCTCTTCAGAGACATTTAAAGAATTCGGCAGAAATTTCATCCAAGATCGAGAGAAATCACAAGGAACACTGGATGAAGCAATCTGTTTCGAATAATACGTGCGGAGGTTAAACCTCCGCAAAGTACGCTCGACAGGAGGTGAGGCGAGAGGTAGTCTGGCGACAGACGATCTTGTCTATCGAGCACTTATGTGCAGGAGGGAGTTCATTATGGCAAGGAGAGAAAAGAAACCAATCTCGACGATGATGGGATTGCTCAGGGCGATGATCCGCGAGTATGGATCGAGGAAGACCGGCGCAATCTTAAGGTGTATCCGCTCGACGCCGCCCGAGATATACGTCGAGGAATTTTTCGATGACGGCAAGGGCCACTCGGGTGCGTTCACGAGCGATCGGGCGGATGTCGTACCGGAGCTCTTCGAGCGTGCACTTCATGCGCATTACCTGAGCGGCAAGCTCGAGCCAGGCTATGTCTCCGATTGGGAATTCGAGATTACCGATTCCGGCCGGGACGAATATTGGCGCAGGAAACGGATTGCCAACACGTCATTAAAACTGCTCGCCTCAGGAGAATCGGCACGTTTCGATCATCTCTACTGTTCTCTGTCGCATATAGATAGTCTTTCGGAAGAAGTCGCTCAGGACATCCTGGGCTGGCTCGTTTCCGAGGGCTATGTCGGGTCGCATGAGCATGCGGGCCGACCGTGCTACTTTCTCGCGATGGGCGGTGTCATCTGAACCGACCTTGTTTCAAGAGCCCGCCTTATCCGCGGGCTTTTTTTATTGCATACGTCGCGTCGGAGAAGAAAGGGATGTAGAATGCGTAGTACGTACTATGTCGAACATCATTGAGGTCGAGCATTTAACGAAGACATTCGGCGATTTCGTGGCGGTGAAGGACGTGTCCTTCTCGGTGGAGGAGGGCGGCATCTTCGCCTTCCTCGGCCCCAATGGCGCGGGGAAGTCGACCACCATCAAGATGCTCACGACGCTTTTGCACCCGACGTCGGGGACTATCCGCATCAATGGCCATGATCCGGTGGCGGATTCCGACCTCGTGCGCCGCTCCTTCGGCATCGTCTTCCAGGATCCTTCGCTCGACGAGGACCTCACGGCGCTCGAGAACTTGGAGCTCCATGGCGCGCTCTACAGCGTGCCCGCCGCGACGCTCACGAGCCGCATCGATGAGCTCCTCGCTCTCGTCGAGCTCGCCGACCGTCGCGACGATTTCGTCCGCGATTTCTCGGGCGGCATGAAGCGGCGGCTCGAGATAGCGCGCGGGCTTCTGCATCACCCCAAGGTCATCTTCCTCGACGAGCCGACCCTCGGTCTCGATCCGCAGACGCGCAATCACCTCTGGAGCTATGTGCAGAAGCTGAATACGGATGAAGGCATCACGGTCTTCTTCACGACGCACTATATGGAGGAGGCCGAGCGCGTCGCACGCCGCATCGCCGTCATCGACCACGGCACCATCGTCGCGCAGGGTACGAGCGAGGAACTGAAACAGCAGACCGGCGCGCCGACCCTGGAGGACGCCTTCCTCGCGCTCACGGGGAGCGCTATCCGCGACGAGGCGGGCAGCTCGACCGACCGGATGCGCCGGATGCATAGCATGCACAGCGGCGGCCGGCGTTGATATCCAGCGTATGAATCCCGTTAGAAATCACGGAACGAGTGCCAGAGCACGACTAGAAACGATGATCGCTATTATTAATGTTAATTTCTAACGGGATGAAAGCTATCTATATCATGTGGCTCCGGGAAGTGAAGCGGTTCATCCGCTCGAAGAGCCGTATCGTCGGTTCCCTGGGCCAGCCGATCCTCTTCCTGGTCGCGCTCGGCTACGGGCTCGGGCCGGTCTTTGCGAAGGCGGGGCAGGGCAATTATCTCGAGTTCATCGCGCCGGGCATCATCGGCATGTCGATCATCTTCAGCGCCATCTTCAACGGCATGCAGGTCATCTGGGATCGGCAATTCGGCTTCCTCAAGGAGACGATGGTCGCGCCGGTCTCGCGGCTCGCCATCATGTTCGGGCGCACCATCGGCGGCGCGACCGTCGCGAGCGCGCAGGGCGTGCTCGTGCTCGCGATAGCGATCGCCGCAGGCTTCCGCCCCGTCTCGTGGATCGGCATCGCGCCTGCGCTCGTCATCATGCTCCTTATCGCTCTCCTCTTCAGCGCGCTCGGCATCGCGGTCGCCTCGCTCCTGAAGGACATGCAGGGCTTCCAGCTCATCATGAACTTCCTCGTGATGCCGCTCTTCTTTCTCTCGGGCGCGCTTTTCCCTTTGAATAACGTTCCCGCCGCCTTGCTTATGGTCGCGCGGTTCGATCCGCTCTCTTATGGCGTCGATGCGCTGCGCTATTTCCTCATCGGCACGCATACCTTCTCGCTCACGCTCGATGTGAGCGTGCTCATCGGCGTGACGGCGGTACTCCTCGCGCTGGGCTCCTACTTCTTCTCTCGAATCGAAGTATAGAGCCCATCCAAAAACCTCACCTGCTTTGTTGCGGGCTCCGCCCCTCTCTCACCGTACCCTTAGCACGGCTCGGTTCGGTGCTCACCCGCGCCTCGCATCTGAGGCTTTTGAACGGACTCTCTGATTTTAGGAAACGGTGCGGACGATCTCGGTCAACGCATCGACCTGCTGGAAGAAGGTCGTGCCGCGCGTGTCGCGCGGCCGCGGGAGATCGACGGTGAGCGTCTTCTCGATATGGCCCGGGTGCGCTCCCATGACGATGATCCGATCGGAGAGCTCGATAGCGTCGGGGATGAGATGGTTCACCATGAGGATGGTGATGCCGTACGCGCGCCATATCTTGAGCAGGTCCTGCTTGAGCGCCTCGGAGGTGATGGTATCGAGATTGGAGAACGGTTCGTCCATGATGAGCAGGTCGGGGGAGATGGCGAGCGCCCGGGCGAGGCCGACGCGCTGGCGCTGACCGCCCGAGAGCGCGGCGGGGTAATGCTCCGCGACGTGCTCGAGCCCGACCTCTTTCAGCTTCTCGCGGGCGAGATGTTCGCGCTTCGCTTTCGGCACCCCAGCCATCTTGAGGCCGAAGGCGACGTTGTCGATAGCCGAGAGCCAGGGGAAGAGCGCGTAGTTCTGGAACACCATCGCCGGCCGCTTGAAGTTCCGCACGATAGTGCCGCTCTCGTGAGGCATGAAGCCGAGGATGATGCGCATGAGGGTCGATTTGCCGGCACCGGAGGGGCCGATGATCGAGACGAAGGCACCCGCAGGGACGGAGAAAGTGATATCCCTCAGGGCATAGACGCTCCTCTTGTCATCGGCGAAGCAGGCGCTCACCCGCGAGAGGACGAGCAGCGTGGCGGGAGAAGTGTCGGGCATAGCGGTGTCATTCGGCATAGCGCTTGCTGCTTCCTGCGAGGAGCGGCGCCCAGACGAGGCGGTTTATGATGAAGACGATGACGAGGATCGCGAGCATGCCCGCGACGGCCGCTTGGCTGATGCCCGTGACGTCAGCGCCCTTGATGAATGCGCCGAAGCCCGCGACGTCGGAGATGATCTCGGCGCCGATGACCGACTCCCAGCCGATGGCGATGCCCACGATTGAACCGGTGAGCATGGCGGGATAGGAAAGCGGCGCGAGGTAGTAGAGGATGCGGCGGATGCCGTGCGCGCCGAAGATGCTCGCCGCATCATTCAGGTCGGTGTGTGCGCTCTTGATCGCGGTCAGGACGGAGAAGAGGATAGGCCAGACGATGGAACTCACCGCGAAGAGGATGATCATCAGGTCGGTGAAGCCGAAGAAATAGATGAAGAGCGGGATGAGGGCGAAGGACGGCAGGTTCTGCAGTATATCGAAGAACGGAAAGAGCAGATCGGTGAACGGGCTCCAGCCGACCACGAGCGCGATCGTGACGCCGAGCGCGAGCGCGATGCCGTAGGCGAGCGCGAGGCGATAGGTGGTACGCAGTACGGCGTCGCCGAGCGTGAGCCACGAGACGCCGCTAAAATAGCCGGAGGCCGCGAGCAGGAGAGCGGCGACCAGGATGCCGCCCATGATGATCCATGTCCGTCGGAAACGCTCGGTGTGGGTGCGATGCCACTCGCGGCTTTGCGGTCGTGCGACGCTGCGTATCATGCCTACAGTCTAGCGCGCTTTCACGCCGCGAGCGCCGCGCGGGCGGGTATAGTAACCCTGGGCGGCTACTCTTCGCTGCTCTCGAGCCATTGCACGGAGTCTTTCAGCCCGTTGGTGAAGCTCCCGTGCAATTGAGGGAAGAACTGCAGGAGTTCGGATGAACTCTTCGTTGCGGTGAGTTCCTCGATCTCCTCCTTCGAGTTCACCGGTATGTAGGTATCGTACATGTACGAGTCGTGCTTGAAGTTGACGTGTTCGTACCATTCATGGAAATACACTTGTCCGCACTCGCGGCATTTGAAGAGGCCTCGTTCGATATGCGCATCCCGAATGATCGCTTCGACGAATTCAAGGTCGAGGTCTGCGGGAGTGAGGTGCGTCTTCTTCCAGAGCAAGCATTGGGTCGGATTTTTCATAG
>DATKTL010000045.1:0-2516 GCA_035531095.1 Minisyncoccota bacterium
GAGATTATCAGCGGGCGCGAGGCATTAGCAACGTAACTTTACATATATGAAAAACGGCATCATCACAGAAATCATCGGTCCGGTCGTCGACATCCATTTCAAAGAATCACGACCCGCTATCGGCGACGCGCTCATCATCGAGAAGAACGATGCGCACGGACGGCTCACGCTCGAAGTAGCATCGCACCTCGGCCTCGATCGCGTGCGCGCCATCTCGATGAACGAGACCGCAGGCCTCGCGCGCGGCGAAGCGGTCACGGCCACCGGCGCGCCGATCAGCGTCCCGGTGGGCGAAGCGACGCTCGGCCGCCTCTTCAACGTGCTCGGCGAGCCGGTCGACGGCAAGGGGCCGATGGCTGCCGGCGTGATGCGCCTCCCGATCCATCGCGCACCGCCCACCTTCGACGAGCAGACGACCAAGGCCGAGATTTTCGAGACGGGCATCAAAGCGATCGACCTCATCATCCCGTTCCTTAAGGGCGGCAAGGTCGGCCTCTTCGGCGGCGCCGGTGTGGGCAAGACGGTCCTCATCCAGGAGCTCATCCGCAACGTCGCCACCGAGCACGGCGGCTACTCCGTCTTCGCCGGCGTCGGCGAGCGCGTGCGCGAGGGCAACGACCTCTACCACGAGATGGCCGACTCCGGCGTGCTCGAGAAGACGGCGCTCGTCTTCGGTCAGATGAATGAGGTGCCGGGCGCTCGCGCCCGTGTCGCCCTCACCGGCTTAACAATGGCGGAATATTTCAGAGACGGCGGAACAGGCGGCCCCAGTGAGATAGAAATGCAATCTCACGGGGCAGGCAAGGACGTGCTCTTCTTCATGGACAACGTCTTCCGCTTCATCCAGGCAGGTTCCGAGGTGTCATCGCTCCTCGGCCGCGTGCCGTCGGCCGTGGGCTATCAGCCGACGCTTGCCGAGGAGATGGGCAAGCTCCAAGAGCGCATCACCTCCACCAAGAAAGGCTCCATCACGTCCGTGCAGGCGGTGTACGTGCCGGCCGACGACCTGACCGACCCGGCGCCGGCGACCACCTTCGCGCACCTCGACGGCACCGTCGTGCTCTCGCGCGCGCTCGCTTCGCTCGGCATCTACCCGGCTATCGACCCGCTCGAGTCCTCAAGCGCGGCGCTCACGCCCGAGATCGTCGGCGAAGAGCATTATCGCGTCGCGTCGCAAGTGAAGCAGGTGCTCCAGCGCTACAAGTCGCTCCAGGACATCATCGCCATCCTCGGCATCGAAGAGCTTTCCGAAGACGACAAGCAGACCGTGTATCGCGCGCGCAAGCTCCAGAAGTTCCTCTCGCAGCCGTTCTTCGTCGGCGAGCCGTTCACCGGCATGCCCGGCGTCTACGTCTCGCGCGAAGAGACCGTGCGGGGCTTCAAGGAGATCGTGGAAGGGAAGCACGATGATAAGCCGGAGGCGGCTTTCTACATGAAGGGCGGCATCGACCAGGTCGGTTAATCACCTTCATGGCGAAAACATTCCATCTCACCATCGCCCGAGTCGGAGAGAATCTCTTCGACGGTGACGTCGCGTCCGTCTCGCTTCCGGGCGTAGAAGGCACCTTCGAAGTGCTTGCCGGGCACGAAGCGTTCGTGTCTGAGCTCGCACCCGGGCCGGTGCGCGCCACATCCGCCGAGGGCGAGCGGTTCCATCTCGAGATAGCTGAGCGCGGCGTCGCGGAGATCTCGCAGAACCAAGCGACTATCCTCCTGTAGGAGTTGCGTTCGCCCCGCAGGGCGTATACTAGAGCTATGACTTTCGAAGGAGACGGCGGCGAGAGCGTCCCGCGACATCGGAAAGTGCCGCATTACCATGGCGACGAGGTGCGCATGATCTTCTTCGTGAGCGCGATCATCCTCATCGTCGCGCAATCGACGGGCGCCGAGCTCCCGCTCTCGACGAGCGGCGCGGTGATCTCTGCAGTCATCCTCGTCATCGCAGCAGGCGTCACCAACCCGAGTCAATCCTCGATCCATTGGCTCGATGCATTGCTGGCCGTCATCGGCACCGTCCTCTTCGGCACGACGGCCGTCGAGCACTACCGTGCGGGCATGAGCGTCTTCGATGCTTCCTTCGCCTACACGGAAGCGCTCGCCATCCTCTCGCTCATCGCGCTCTACTTCACGACGCGTACGATCCGCGGTACCATACAGCGTTCACGTCTCTCTTAATCGATACTCATTCCCTTACCATGTCCGTCCAAAGCTTCCTCCTCAATCAATACGCCAAGTGGAAACTGAAGGACATGCCCGAGGCGCAGCGCGAGCAAATGACCGCGCTCGTCTCGAAAGATCCGGAACTTTTCAAGAAGATCGGCGAGGAGATAGAGCGGCGCAAGAAGGGCGGCGAAGGCGAAATGAAAGCCTCGATGGAGGTGATGAAGAAGTACCGCGCCGAGCTCGCGGCGCTCATGCAGAGATGATATGACCGCCTTCGTCGCATTCGTCGTGTTCTGCCAGGCGCTCGGCGCGCTCATCGGCGCCTTCACGGTCGTCTGGGGCGAGCTCGCCTA
>DATKTL010000046.1:0-3970 GCA_035531095.1 Minisyncoccota bacterium
TGCTGAGCGAGTCGAGCGCGCCGCATTTGATGAGCGACTCGAGCGATTTGCGGTTGAGGTTCTTCGAAGTGATGCGCGAGAGGAAATCGGAGAGCGAGGCGAATGGGCCGTGCGCGGTGCGCTCGGCGATGATGGCTTCTGAGATGCCCTCGCCGAAGTTCTTGATGGAGGAGAGTCCGAATCGGATAGCGTCTTTGTGCTCGCCGACGACGGTAAATACTGAGCCGCTCTCGTTCACGTCCGGCGGGAGGACGGGGACATTCATGCGTTTCGCTTCGGCGACGAAGACGCTGATAGCCTCCGTGTCGCCCGAGTCGGCGGTGAGGAGGGCGGTCAGGTATTCGACCGGGTAGTTCGCTTTCAGGTAGGCGGTCTGGTACGAGACGCGGCCGTAGGAAGCGGAGTGCGCCTTGTTGAAGCCGTAGGCGGCGAACGGCTCTATCCATTCCCACACCTGCTGCGCTTTCTTCAAAGGCCAGTGCGAATGCTCGACGCAGCCGTCGATGAACTTGTCCTTCTGCTTCTGCATCTCCTCGGGAATCTTCTTGCCGACCGCCTTGCGGAACTTGTCGACCTCGCCCCACGAGTAGCCCGCGAACTCGTGCGCCATGATGAGAAGGTCGTCCTGGTACACGAGGATGCCGTAGGTCTGCTTGAGGATCGGTTCCATCAGCGGATCGAGGTAGGTGATGAGACGCGGATTGCGTTTGCGTTCGATGTACTGCGGGATGAATTGCATCGGGCCCGGGCGGTAGAGCGCGACCATGGCATTGATGTCGTGGATGGTGGTGGGCTTGAGGTCCTTGAGCCAGCGGGTCATGCCGGAGCCGTTCAGCTGGAAGACGCCTTCGGTGTCGCCCTTGGCGAGCATGATATAGGTCTTCTCGTCGTCCATCGGGATGGCTTCAATGTCGATGTCGATACCGCGAGTCTCCTTCACGCGCGCGATAGCGTCGGAGAGGATGGCGAGGTTCTTGATGCCGAGGAAGTCGAACTTCGTGAGCCCGACGCCGTCTTCGCCGACGGAGTACATGTCGTACTGCGTGATGAGCTTGCCGGTGCCTTTCGGATCGGGTTGGAGCGGCGTCCATTCGATGAGCGGGGTGGGCGAGACGACGACGCCCGCCGCATGCACGCCGACGTGGCGTACGCAGCCCTCGATGCGGCGCGCGAAGTCGATGGTCTCGCGCGCGTCGTCGTCCTCGTCGTAGACTGCTTTCAGATCCGGTTCGAGCTCGAGCGCCTTGTCGATGGTCATCGGGAATCCCTGCGAGCCCATCGGGATGAGCTTCGCGATGCGGTCACCGGTCGAGTACGCATGGCCGAGCGCACGCGCGACGTCGCGCACGGCGGCACGCGCCATCATGGTCCCGAAGGTGCCTATCTGCGCGACATGGCCCTCGCCGTACTTCCTTCGCGCATATTCGATGACTTCGTCGCGGCGGTTGTCGGCGAAGTCCATATCGATATCCGGCGCGGACGGGCGCTCGGGGTTGAGGAAGCGCTCGAAGGGGATCTTGTATTCGAGCGGATCGATCTTGGTGATCTGCAGGAGGTAGGTGGTCATCGAGCCGGCGACCGACCCGCGGATGTTGGTATAGATATTGTTCTCGGTCGCGAAGCGGATGAGGTCTTCCACGACGAGGAAGTAGGCGGCATAGCCCTTGAACTTGATGATGCCGAGTTCGTACTCGAGCCGCTCGAGCACGTCGGAGCGGCCCTCGAGGCCGCGCGCTTCGAGGCCGCGCAGGCAGAGCTCGCGCAGCACCTCGTCTGCCGACTTCCCGGGCGGGAGCGGGAAGTCCGGGAAAACGAATTCCCCGAGCGTGAGCTCCACATGACACCGGTCGGCGATCGTCCGCGTATTGTCGATGGCCTCCGGCGTGTCCTTGAAGAGCGCAAGCGCCTGCTGCTCGCTGATGAAAGAGAAGTCCTCTTTCTCATTCCTGCCGCGCCCGCCCTGGCCGATGCGGCGCAATATTTCAGTCGCTTCGCGATCGTCGGGGTCGAGGTAGTAGACGTCGTGCGCCGCGACAAGCGGGACGCCGCTCTCCTTGGCAAGCGCGACGATCTTCTGCATAAGCGCCTCGTGCCCGTCGACGTGCGGGTGGTGCGTGATCTCGAGGAAGAGATTGTCAGCGCCGAAGATGGTCTTGAATTCATCGAGCGCTGCCGCCGCGCCCTCGGCGTTGCCCGCGCGTAGGAGTTGCGAGACGTCGCTCGCGAAAGAGGGAAGGATGGCGATGACGCCGGCGTGGTGCACGCGGAGGAGCTCTTTGTCGATGCGCGGACGCTCATAGAATCCCTCGGTCCATGACTTCGTCACGAGAGCGAGAAGGTTCGTATAGCCCTCGTTATTCTCCGCGAGAAGCACGATGCGGGAACGCTTCGCGTCGAGCGTCGGGTCTTTCTCGTGTCGCGATCGGGGCGCAAGGTAGGCGTCGACGCCGAGGATGGGCTTCACGCCCGCTTTCGCCGCCGCCTTGTAGAACTCGATAGCGCCGTGCATGTTGCCGCCATCGGTGAGCGCGAGAGCGTCCATGCCCTCTTTCTTTGCTTTTTCCACTAGCTCGCCAATCTTGGGCAGCGCCTGCAAGAACGAATAGTGCGAATGAGTGTGTAAATGGATGAAACGGCTCATAGTCTCGTGTGGATGAAGTTTACCCCGCACCAACGCGGAGCTAAGCGGAGATTTGGTGCGGGGCGACTCGCCATGCGCTTCAGTATATACTTTTCTGATGAGATTCACGCTGGGGGTGGACGAAGCGGGGCGAGGCCCCCTGGCGGGGCCGGTGGCGGTCGCCGTGGTCGCCGTGTCCGAAGGCTTCGATGTGCTGAAAGCGTTCCCGGGTGTCGCGGACTCCAAGCAATTGTCGGAGAAGAACCGGGAGAAGATCTACGAGATGCTCGTGGTGCGCAATCTGCTCGGCGATACCCGCTTTACGGTCGAGTTCGAGAGCGCCGAGGCGATCGACGAGTTCGGCATCGTGCCTGCAGTGCAGCGCGCGCTTGGGCGCGGCGTGGTCGCGCTCGTCCCGTTAGAGACGCGCCCGGAAGGGCGCCGGCCGTCTTCAGACGGCCTGTCTCTAACGGGGCGAGCGCCGGATGTCTCAAACGTTTTTATTTATCTCGATGGCTCTTTACGCGCGCCGGATGCCTATGCCCAGGAAACCATCATCCACGGCGACGCGCTCATCCCGCTCATCTCGCTCGCGTCGGTCGCGGCGAAGGTCGAACGCGACCGGCTCATGCTCGCGCTCGCGGGGGAATACCCGCAGTACGGCTTCGAGGAGCACAAGGGCTATGGCACGAAGAAGCACTACGAGATGCTGAGAGAATACGGACCGTGCGCTATCCACCGCCGCTCCTTCCTGCACCTTGACCAGACGGGAGAATAAAGGTATAAATACTGCTTGTTCGGATTACGGTCCGGGCAAGAAGTACATTGGAAGTTCCAAAGGTGCCGGCCCTCGCAAGAGGGCTGTGACAATCCGAAGCTACAGCAGAAACAACATCAGAAAAAGGAAAGTCAACATGACGGATGTGGCGAAATTGGCTGATAAAGAAACAGCGTTGGAAAAGGAGAAGGAGAGGGCGCGGAATTGCTTCGTCTCTGCCATGCGGGACTGCAATCACGTCCTGCAACTTATGTCGGGTGCTGATAGGCCTGGGGAGGGGCAGAAGCACTCCCCGTGCCGGTTCTGCGGGCATAAAGGAAAAGAATCCTGTCCGAACGGTTCGGTCGAGAAGTTAGGGTTCTGTCCGCACTACACGGCTCGTCTCGAGTCTCCCACGAGTCTCGAGAACGAAATGCTCCAGTACATATTAGAGACGAATGCGGCTGAGGTCGAAAGGGTCAAAAGCCCTATCGCCGCCGCCGCATGATCGGCCCTATGGCGTAAGCCCCGGACCAAGCCGCCCTCACGAGGGGCGGTTTTGATTTTTTATACGGCGCATGGTAAGGTAGTTC
>DATKTL010000047.1:0-9029 GCA_035531095.1 Minisyncoccota bacterium
GTTCCTTACCGAGCAGCTCCCGAAAGATACGGCGCTCATCACGGCGGCGCTCACGGATGCTTCGAAGCAGTTCGGCGATAACGCCTCCATCCTCACGATAGAGGCGCAGTGGCTCACCGCGGAAGGCCGCTATGCCGACGCTATCAAGGCGTGGCAGACGGCGAAGATGCTCTCCCCCGGCAAGGACACCTCGGCGATCGATGCAGAAATAGCGCGCCTCCAAGCGAAACTATGAATCCCGTTAGAGACAAGACATCAAAGATGTCTGCCGACTCGCAGGCGAGTCGGGTCTCTAATGGGATGAAATATCTCGAGCGCGCTTTCCCTTGGATCCTGCTCGCGCCCGTCATACTGCCGATCGTCGTCTGGGGCGGGCTCATCTACCCCTACTTGGTCCCAAAGACGCTCCTGTTCTATGCGATAAGCCTCATCGCGGCGGGCGTCTTCGCGGTACTCGTGGCGTACGGCCGCACATTCTTCTGGGGCCGGCTCGCGCGCCCTGAGGCATGGGTCCCCGCCGCGCTGCTCGCGCTCGCCTATCTCGCGAGCGCGCTGGGCATCGATTTCTATCGGAGCCTCTGGAGCACCTTCGAGCGCGGCGACGGGCTGCTGATGCTCTCCGGCGTCGTCCTCAGTTTCTATCTCATCCTGCTCTCCGCCGATCGCGCATTCTTCGAGCGATTGCTCCGCGCGGTCGCGGTCGTCGGGACCCTCGTCGCGCTCTACGGCATCGGCGAGTGGCTTATGGGCGGCGGCCGCATCGGGAGCCTGCTCGGGAATGCGGCGCTCTTCGCCGGGTATCTCGGCATCGCTGTCTTCGCGACGCTCGCCGCCGCGGAGTCGCTCCGACGCGCGTGGCGTCTTCTCGCATACGTCGGCGCGGCGCTTCAAGTCATCGCCATCCTGTTCTCGGCGACGCGCGGCACGATCCTCGCTCTCATCGTCGCGCTTGTCGCCTACCTCGCCTATCTCGCGTGGCGGGGGGAAGGGAAGCAGCGCGCATGGGCCGCGGGCACGCTCATCGCTCTTGGCGCGTTCGGCGGGCTTTTCTTCGCTTTCCGCAGCGAGCTCGCGAACGTACCCTTCGCGCCGGTCGCGCGCGTCGCCTCCATCAGCGTGAACGATCCGGACGTCGCCAGCCGCCTCTTCATATGGAAGAACATGGTGACCGAGATAGAGAAGAGCCCGTGGCTCGGCGTCGGAGCGGAGCATATCGACGTGCTCTTCAATCGTTTCTATGACCCCACGCAGATTTCCGAACAATGGTTCGATCGTTCGCACAATGCATTCCTCGACTACGCGGCGCAGTATGGCATCGGCGGGCTCCTGCTCTATCTGGCGCTCATCGCGTCGTTCTTCACGGCCGCGGCGCGCATCGCGCGCCGCGGCGAGAAGCGTCTCGCCGGCGTCATGGCGCTCCTCGCGATAGCTTATGCGGTGCAGAATTTCTTCGTCTTCGATACTATCTCTTCATTCTGGCTCCTCGTCGCGCTGCTTGCTGCCTTCCTCGCGACCGCTTCTGATGCCCATTCGCGCACGGCGTTCGTGCTGCCGGGATGGTCGCGGTACGCGGCACCGCTCCTCGCTCTCGTGCTCGCCTACCTCATCCTGCCGGTTTCGATCCTGCCGGCGCTCGCGGCTCATGACCTCTCGCAGGCGTACGCCTATCAGATCATCGACCCGGCGCGAGAGACAGCGCTCCTTTCTCATGGTATCGCTCTCGGGACTTATGCCGATCTCGAGTATGGCTACCAAGCGTATAGCATGTATACGATGCAATCGACGGCGCTTTCCGGCCAGGCGCTCGTCGGTGCGTACCAAGCATCGCTCGCCATCCTCACGACGGACTTCAATCGGTATCCCTATGATGCGCGTACCGCGCTCTACCTCGCACATGTGCTCACGCTCGCGCCGGCGGGCGTCACGGTCGACCAGAGCCTCCTCTCCTCGGCGCTCGAGCGCGCCATCAGCCTGTCTCCGAAGCGATTGCAGCCGTGGTACATCCTGACGAATCTCTCGCTCGGTAATGCGAATGCGTATCCCTCCGGCTCATCCGGACGTGTCGCCGGCTATGCTGCCGCGCGCGACCTCCTATCGCGCTACATCGCGCTCGTGCCGTCGCTCTCCGAGCCGCATTTCGTGCTTGCCGAGCTCGAATATGCCGCAGGGGATACTGCCGCCGCGGCCGCAGAGGCCGCGACGGGGAAGAAGACGTATGTGAGCGACCTCGAGACCGCGAAGCGTGCGGCGGGGTATTATGAGACGGTCCTCGACCTCCCCGATGCGGCCTTCTTCCTGGAAGAGATCCTACGGCTCGATCCGATGAATACGGCGGCGAAGAATGATCTCGCGAAGGTCCGATCCTACCTGTCCCGTTAGAGGTTCGAGGCGCGTAGGATATTTGTTGACGAGATCTTCAGTCGCCGAAGTCAGAGTAACTTGCTACTATTTGCTGCATGGCAACTTCTCATGGGATGAGCGATCCGCAAAATAACAAAGAGAGCCTCGCGGAACGCGAGCGCCGCGCGCTGCCGTTCTTCGTCGAATTCGTGAAGTTCGCTACGGCTTTCGCGATCATCATGATGTGCGCGCTCATCGCGCTCCATGCGGCGAGCGCGGCGATGCCCTGATGTACATTTTCGTCCGGTTCTGGTAGAGTAGCGAGCGTACGAACCGAAGACAGTGGGCGCCGATTTTGTCCAAGAAGCTCTGTGATTGGAAACAAAAGCGAGTGTGTCGGAGTTTCTGAACTCCGACGACCGACAAGATCAGTATAAGACCTGCCGAGGCGAGACCTCTCGAATCATTCGAGATAACCGGTCGAACTCTCCTTTATTTCGTTCGTACGAATATCGTATGGCAATATCAAAAGACAAGAAGCGCGAGATCGTCGCGAAACTGAACGACGCTTTCAAGGAGTCGACGTCCGTCACGTTCGTCGGCTTCACCAAGCTCACGGTCGCGCAGGCGTCGAAGATGCGCACGGAACTCGCGCAAGCGGGCGTGCGATTCTTCGTCGCGAAGAAGACGCTTATCCGCAAGGCGCTCGAGACCCAGGGGTACGCCGGCACGCTGCCGGAGCTCCCGGGCGAAGTGGCGGTCGCCTGGACGTCTGACGACGTCACGGCTCCCTCGCGCGGCGTGTATGAATTCGGCAAGAAGCTGAAGGGCGTACTCTCGCTCCTCGGCGGCGTCTTCGATGGTACGTTCGTCGATGCTCCGCAGATGGTCGCTATCGCGACTATTCCGCCGGTACCGGTGCTCCGCGGTATGTTCGTGAATGTGATCAACAGTCCTATCCAGGGCCTCGTGATCGCGCTCGATCAGATTCGTGAGAAGAAAGCAGTTTAAATCTCTAATCTAAATTACTATGGCAGATGAAATGAATCCGGAAGTCGCCGCAACGCCGGCCGCCGAGACAGCCGCTCCGGCTGCTCCCGCAGCGGAGGAGACCGTCGAGGTCCCCGCGAAGTTCAAGAAGATTGTCGAGGAGATCGAGAAGATGACCGTCCTCGAGCTCTCGGAACTCGTGAAGGTGTTCGAGAAGAAGTTCGGCGTGAGCGCCGCAGCCGTCGCGGTCGCAGGACCGGCAGCCGCGGGCGCCGCCGAGGAGGAAGGGAAGTCGACCGCAGATGTAGAGCTCACCGACTCCGGCGCGTCCAAGATCGCCGTCATCAAGGTGGTGAAGGAGGCGCTCGCGCTCGGTCTCAAGGAGGCCAAGGATCTCGTTGACGCCGCTCCGTCGATGCTCAAGACCGGCATGAAGAAGGAAGATGCCGCCGAGCTCGCGAAGAAGCTCACCGACGCCGGAGCGAAGGTAACTCTTAAATAAGAGTTACCTGAGCGGAGGCCCCGTCTCTCTCCGGGCGAGCACGCGCCGAACAGGCAGACATAGTGCGAGCCCGTAACAAGGAGAGAGACTGGGGCGGGTGGTCACGAACGACCACTACCCCAGCACAGCAAAAACACGGCGCCGTCAATGACGGCGCCGTGTTTTGCGTTTTGCCGGCCGACCCCGTACACTACCGTCATCCATGGATCCCGTTAGAAATCGCGGACACGAAAATCCATCTGCCCTCCAGGCGGCTTTTTCGGGATACAGTAATCAAATAGAGTACGGCGTGGAGAAAGCCACGTCCGCGTCCTATTTCTAACGGGATGGAACCTCTCGCAAAGATATTCGGCTCGCCCGCACGCCTCAAGATGCTCCGCCTCTTCGTCTTCAACCAGAATGCCAGCCTCGCCCCCGCTGACATCGCGAAGCGTTCCAAGCTCTCGCCGACCGTCGTGCGCCGCGAACTCGCCGAGCTCGCCGCCGCCGGTCTCGTGCGCAAGAAGGGCGTTCGCGCCGCCGCTCGGTACCAGGTGAATCCGCGTTTCGAGCACCTTGCGGAGCTCGACGCTTTCATACGCGACACCACGAGCGTGCGCCCGCAGGACATCCTTGCGGCGCTGCGCCGTGCCGGCACCCCGCGTCTCGTCGTGCTGTCAGGCCTCTTCGTCAGCATCATCGAATCCCAGATCGATCTGCTCGTCGTGGGCGATACGCTCGACGACCGTGCGCTCGCGACAGCCGTGCATTCGCTCGAGGCCGAGCTTGGTCGCGAGATCCGCTACGCGTCCTTCGCCACCGCGGACTTCCGCTATCGCCTTGGCGTCTACGACCGCCTCCTGCGGGACGTTTTCGACTATCCACACCGCGTCCTCGTCGACAAGATAGGGCTCTAAAAATGCTATACTACAGGGCAGGTGCTCGCACGCTTATGCGCGAGTCATTAGCCGTAAAACAACGCATTATCTACTATGGTTTTCACTACTTGGGCAGATGTATTGAGTCAGTCGTTCCAGAACCTCTTCTACGGGTCGATGGCATTCGTGCCGAACCTCGTCGTAGCGATCGTCATCTTCATCGTCGGCTGGCTCGTCGGTGTCGGTGTCGGCCGTGTCGTCGAGCAGATCGTGAATGCGCTTCGCGTCGATCAGGCGCTCCGCGCGACCGGTCTTGAGAAGGTGCTCTCCCGCGCCGGCTTCGGCCTGTCGTCGGGCAAGTTCCTCGGCTTCCTCGTGAAGTGGTTCTTCATCATCGTATTCCTGGTGGCATCATTCGACGTGCTCCACCTCACGACGGTGAACCTCTTCCTCAGCGATGTCGTCCTCGGCTACTTGCCGCAGGTCATCGTCGCCGTCTTGATCCTGCTCGTCGCAGCGGTCATCGCGGAGGCAGCGCGCCGCGTCGTCGAGGGCTCTGCGAAAGCAGCGCAGCTCCACGCAGCCGGCTTCCTCGGCAAGGTCGCGCAGTACTCGATCTGGGGCTTCGCATTCCTCGCCGCGCTCGCGCAGCTGAACGTCGCGACGGCTTTCGTCCAGACGCTCTTCACGGGCATCGTGATCGCAGTCTCGCTCGCGCTCGGTCTCGCCTTCGGCCTCGGTGGCCAGAAGGCGGCGGAACGCTACATCGATCGCTTGGGCGAAGAGTTCAGACGCTAAGTCTCGCTTCTCTCCCTCAGAAACCGCCCTCCCCGCTCCGGGGAGGGCGGTTTCTCTTTGCCGCTTGACGCCCTGGCTGGCCTCGTCTATACTCCTCCTACGTGTCTACGAACCGAAAGAACCTGATTTCCAAGGGAGCGGATAGGCCGTAAAGGCCCGCGCGTGTAAACGCGAAAGAACCGCCCTCAAGGCGGTTCTTTCGTTTCGAAAGAAAGACACCGATTTTTGACATACGAATACGCAAAGGTAATTGAAAGTCCGACACGCGCAAGCGTGGCGGATATCAGATTGCAAGAAATGATTGTGGTATACAAAGTTCCGCACGAGAGATATAAGAGTGCACGGTGGATGCCTTGGCCTAGGACGGCTATGAAGGACGCGACTAACCTGCGATAAGCTTCGGGGAGGCGGTTTGTAGCCTTTGATCCGGAGATCTCCGAATGGGGAAACCCCTCCAGTCTTGAACTGGAGATCCGCAGAGTAACGTCTGCGAGAAGCAAACCCTGGGAAGTGAAACATCTCAGTACCAGGAGGAAAAGAGAACAATATGAGTAGCGTTCCGTCGGCGCGTATGTTCGTGCTGATGGAACGCTACTCTCGTGATACCCCGAGTAGCGGCGAGCGAAAAGGGAAAAGCCCAAACCTCTTTCTTCGGAAAGGGGGGTTGTAAGATGCGAACTTCGTACTTGTACGAGAAGAGTTACAAAACGTCTGTATAGCGGAAGCTGCTGGGAAGCAGCGCCCCAGAGGGTAATGGCCCCGTACGCGAAATGCAGACGACTCTTGTTCGTATTCTTGAGTAGCTCGAGACACGAGTAGCTCGAGTGAATCTGCCGGAACTAACCGGTAAGGCTAAATACGTCCTATGACCGATAGTGAACCAGTACCGTGAGGGAAAGGTGAAAAGTACCCCGAGAGGGGAGTGAAATAGACCTGAAACCGTGTACTTACAAGGGGTCGGAGCGGTGCACCACTTTGTTTTTGAATTCAATTATGTTGTGTAAAGAGGAACGTGTCAGGTCCAGCATTCTCGCACTCATGGCAGCCCATGGCGTACCCAAACAGCAGGCAGCGGGCTGGGAAGAGTGATGACGAGAATTTGACGAACGCACACGAGGCAAGCTCGGAAAAAGCGTTCTTCGGAGTATGGGAGTTAGTCGCAAAATGGAAACTTGCGACAGCCGATGATCCATTCGGTAAAAGCTCGGACCTGTTCCTCTCTCTACAATTGGTAATTCCCTCAAATGGAATTACCTCTTCTTTACACAACGTAATATTCGAAATTAAAGTGGTGCACCGTGACGGCATGCCTATTGAAGAATGAGCCGGCGAGTGTGTATATCTTGCGCAGCTAAGCCCTTCCGGGGTGGAGCTTAAGGGAAACCGAGTGTTAATAGCGCGATTGTAGGATGTATACGACCCGAAGCCAGATGAGCTTGCCATGAGCAGGGTGAAGTCTGTCGAAAGACAGATGGAGGCCCGAACCCGTTGGTCGTACAACGCCTTGGGATGACTTGTGGCAAGGAGTGAAAAGCTAATCGAATCTGGGAATAGCTGGTTCTCTCCGAAACAGCTTTTGGGCTGGCGTCGCCATATATGTGTGCATGGGGGTAGAGCACTGGAAGGGACCAACAGGGAGAAATCTCGTGGCCCCTATCAAACTCCGAATACCATGTACCCGGGCGGCAGTTAGTAGGTGGGGGCGAAGCTCCATCGAACGAGAGGGGAAGAGCCCTGATCGCCAATTAAGGCCCCAAAATCGACACTCAGTACTTTACAAGGAAGTGAGGACTCATAGACAGTGAGGATGTTGGCTTAGAAGCAGCCATCATTCAAAGAAAGCGTAACAGCTCACTCATCGAGAGTCCTTGCGCCGAAGATGATCGGGGTTAAGTGTCGTGCCGAAATTGCGGGTGTGCTGAAACTTTCGAGGGTCAGCACGCGGTAGGAGAGTGTTCTGTTCGCGATGAAGCTTAAGGGGTAACCCGTGGTGGAGCGTACAGAAGTAAGAATGCCGGTACAAGTAACCACAATGCGGGTGAGAACCCCGCACGTCGAAAGTCCAAGGTTTCCTCAGCTATGATGATCATCTGAGGGTTAGTCGGGCCTAAGGGGATGGCGAGAGCCGCACCCGATGGACACAGGGTTAATATTCCCTGACCGTTTCTAGAGGCTAAGGAGGGACGGACTGCTGTATGTGCCGCCGGTAATCGGATTCCGGTCGGCGGTGTGAGGAAGCGCGTTAGGCAAATCCGGCGCGCACTATTCCGAGCACTGTCGCAATTTCCTTCTACGGAGGGAGAAAGGGCGCAAAGCGCGGTTCCAAGAAAAGCTTCTGTGCATCAACTCTAGAGACGACCGTACCGCAAACCGACACAGGTGGACAGGTCGAGAAGACCAAGACGAACGAGTAAGAGGTCCTCAAGGAACTCGGCAAAAAAGCGGCCGTAACTTCGGGATAAGGCCTGCCCTGTATTCGCAAGAATGCGGGGCCGCAGTGAAAGTTTTCCCTTCAACTGTTTACCAAAAACACAGCTCCCTGCAAACTCGTAAGAGGACGTATAGGGGGTGACACCTGACCAATGCCGGAAGGTTAACCACGGTGGGTGCTTTGTCGCAAGATGAAGTGCTGGACTGTGTAAGCCCCGGTGAATGTCGGCGATAACTATGGAGATCGTAGTTATAAAATTCGACCAAATGCTGGAATAACCGTTGTATCTTCAAGTACTCGCGATAAAAAACAGTAAAAATCTTGAAGTGCGGTCAATCAGCAGGAAAGACTCTCAAATTGAGGTGCTATGATTGGACGTATGAACACACCGCCAAACATTGGATGGTATTTGTCCGGATTCAGCGACGGAGAAGGAAGCTTCAATGTTTCTCTTCGTCAAAGACCGGATCATAAACTCCAATGGCAGGTAGTTCTTACCTTCAATGTGGCCCAACGAGATGTCACAAATCTTCTGCTCCTGCAAAAATATTTGCGATGTGGAAGGTTACAAAGACGAAGTGATGGGGTTCATTACTTTGTCGTGACCAATTACGTCGACCTCGTAGAAAAGGTATTTCCGTTTTTCAAACGGTTTCCTTTTCAATCCGAATCAAAAACCAGAAACTTCGCGTTGTTCAAACAAATCGCATTGATCGTATATTCTGGCGAGCATCTCGCTCGCGAAGGATTTATGAACATTGTTGACTTGCGGGAAAAACTGAACGAAGGGAAGGGGAGGAAACGGAAATACGAGAAACAAGACGTCGTGAAAGATTTGAGAGAATCCTCAGAGACTACACGTCGAACTCTGTAAAAGCAGAGATGATATAGTCCGGCCTCATGGGCGACCATGAGAATTGTTGGAGGCTACCTCTTCCAGCAGAATAACATTGACAAATCGTCCTAAGGTAGCGTAATTCCTTGTCGGGTAAGTTCCGACGTGCACGAATGGTGTAATGAGAGGGAAACTGTCTCGAGGACTCGCTCGGTGAAAATGCAATTCCGGTGAAGATGCCGGATACCTGTAGTTAGACGAAAAGACCCCAGGAGC
>DATKTL010000048.1:0-6894 GCA_035531095.1 Minisyncoccota bacterium
ACCTTCACCACCATCTTCGCCTCCGAAGCCCTCGCGAACCTCACCTCCCTCCAGAAGGCCACCGACCTGCAAGGCAAGCTCGAGCAGCTCATCCAGTCGGCCCTCCCGTCCCTCGCTCCGCCCTTCATCACCGCTCCGGTCGTGAGCTCCACCACCGAAGACTCTGCCACCGTCGCCTGGACGACCAACATCAAGACATACGGCTCCCTCCGCTATGCCACCGACGCCGAGTACCTCGCCAACAAGAACGACTATACGACTGAAGTCGCCGACGGCCAGACCACCGCCACCGACCATACCGTCACCCTCACCAACCTCACCCCGAATACCCTCTATCACCTCCAGGCCCGCGCCTATGTCTTCCCGCAGGTCGTGGGTACGACGCAAGACATGGAGTTCATGACGAAAGCGGCTCCCATCACCGCCAGCATCGTCGCTATCAAGAACGACGGCTTCACGGTCGCTTGGAAGACCGACCAGCCCACCACCTCCATCGTCGAGTATCAGAACCTGAAGACCGGCGAGAGCAACCTCGTCACCGATGCGATCAGGAACACGTACCACAGCGTGGACGTGAAGAACCTCCCGTCGGGCACCCCGTATAGCGTCACCGTCTCGGGCGTGAACACGAGCGGCAACCGGCTCGATGCCGCCTCCGTCCTCCACGTCACCACAAGCGTCGACGTCACCCCGCCGATCATCAGCAACTTCAAGGTCGACAACGCTCTCGTCCCGGGCCGCACCGGCTTCATCCAGACCGTGGTCGGCTGGACGACCGACAAGCTCGCCAACTCCACCGTCTATTATGAAGAAGGCGCCGGCGCCGCCACCACGACAAAGCTGCTCGCCAACAAGGTCGAGTCTCTCGACACCTATACCACCTCGCACATCATGATCCTCCCGAGCCTCAAGGCGGGTACCGTCTATCGCATCGAAGTCGTCTCCACCGACCAGAGCGGCAACACCAAGAGCTTCGGCCCCACGAGCATCATCACGCCGAACCAGACGCAGTCCGTGCTCGACATCATCGTGAAGAACTTCGAGGACACCTTCAAGTTCTTGGGGGCGAAGCAGTAGCGGGGCGGGGGATGCAGCGGAAGACTATCGCGGGAGGTCGACGGTAGCCGCAACCTCGGAGAGGGAAGTGATACCGTTCAATGCCTTGATGAGGCCGTCTTGCGCCATCGTGAGGTATCCTTGCTTGGTCGCAAGCTTCGCTATTTCGTTCGACGGCGGGTTGTCGCGGAGGAAGGAGGCCATCTCGTCGTCCATGAAAATAGCTTCGTAGAGGCCGATGCGGCCCTTGTAGCCGGTCTCGTCCGGATTTTCGGGCGAGCCTGTAGGAACAGGCTCCCAGACGGTCTCTATCGTCTCAGGTATCAAAGATTTATCCGCGAGCGGCTCGAATGCTTTCGCTATCATGGCTTTCTCGGCGTCCGTGAGCGGGCGCTCTTTCTTTTTCTCCGGGTCGAGCTTGCGCAAGAGGCGCTGCGCCATCGAGACGGTGACGGCCGAGCCGAATGACTTCGGATCAGCGCCGAGGTCGGCGAGGCGCGGGAAGGTGCCGGCGGCGTCGTTGGTGTGGAGCGTGGAGAAGACGAAGTGGCCGGTGAGCGCCGCCTGGATGGCGATGTCGGCGGTCTCGCCGTCGCGGATCTCGCCGACCATGATGATGTCCGGGTCTTGCCGCACGATCGAACGGAGCCCCTCGGCGAAGGTGTACTTGGTGCCCTCGACCTGCGTCTGCACGATGCCATCGAGATGGTACTCGATCGGGTCTTCTATCGTGATGATCTTGATTTCCGGCGTGTGGATCTCGCGCAGGAAGGAGTAGAGCGTCGTCGTCTTACCGGAGCCGGTCGGACCGGTGGTGAGCAGCATGCCGTTCGCGCGCCGGATCTCAGTCTCAAGCCGCGCGAGGAGCTTCGGGTGGATACCGAGCTCTTTGTAGGAAACCTTCGTCGCCTCCGGATCGAGGATACGCATCACGATGGACTCGCCGTAGTTGCCGGGAATGAAGGACACGCGCATCTCGATGGCGCCGGTCGTGCGCGTGATACTGAAGCGCCCGTCCTGGGCGCGGTCGGTGATGTTGAGCTTCACGCCCGAGAGGAGCTTGATGCGCGCATTGAGCTGATGATAGGTCGCCGGGTCGAAATGGTAGACGTCGGTCAGGAGGCCGTCGATGCGGAATCGGAGCAGGGTCGAGTCCTCGCGCGGCTCGAAGTGTATGTCGGACGTACGGAGCGCGAAGGCGCCCGCCAGCAGTATCTCGAAGATGCGCGTCACGCGGCTGAGTGACTTCTCGGCGATAGCGGCGTCGAGCTCTTTTGCGAGCACGCCCTTCGTCGCGCCCTTCTCGGTCAGTTTCGTGAACGTCTCATCTATGACGGAGACGGTACCGGCCTTCGACTCGGTCGCGAGGGAGAGCTCGCTGTAGCGCTCGAACGCGCGTGCGAGGCTCTTTGCCGAGACGAGGAATTGCTTTACTTCGAAGCCACGGCCCGCGAGCTCCGTAAGGAGCTTCGCGAGCGCAGGGTTGTTCGGATTATGCACCGCGAGCGAGAGTGCTTTCGATATCTTCTCGAAGGCGATAGCTTCTGCCTCGCGCGCCTCCGCCTCCGGTACGAGACGGAGCGCATCGCTGTCTATCTGGGTGAGCGAAAGGTCGGCATAGGGTATGCCGTACTTCTCGGAGAGGATGCTCGCGACGTCCTCCTCTTCGCGCTCGCGCACTTCGGCGAGCTTCGCCTCGGTCCCTTCAGTATCGAATGGCAGATCCATCTCGTTAGAAATAGAACGCGAACGTGGCTTTCTCCACGCTGCCCCCTATCTGATTAAGGCGTCCCAGTAGAACCCTTTTTGTAGCCGGGTCTGTGCGTTCGCGATTTCTAACGGGATCCATACGGTGCATGATACCACCCGCAGTGCCGGCATGAGGAGAGGGCTTGACAGATAGTCGTAAAAGGTGGTATCCTATATCTAGTTCAACCCTCAACAAAAGGAGATTCGAAATGAGGACCCTACTCGTTCTTTTCATCGCCCTGATATCGGTGTCGGCATTCGCCGATTGCATCACCTACGACGGCCGGCAATTCTGTGATACAGGTGTTGCCGTTCCGGCGACACCTGCACCGCCCGTCGTGTACTATCAGCCGGCTCCAGTCTATGTGCCGCCGCCGGTCGTGTATTACCCGGCTCCGACGTACTACTATCCGCCCAGGTATTACGTCAATCCGGTCGATCTCGGTGTCAACATATTGGCCGGTGCCATAGTCGGCCGGATCATCTGGGGTGGCCATCACCATGACCGCGATGAGTACCGTCACCGCCGCTGAGCGCCGCACGCGCCTGTCTCTTTTAGAGGCAGGCGCGCTTTCATTTTCGGCGGTACAATTACCCGTAATGGAAAAGGTCATCACGACGCTTGCGGAGCTGGAGAGGGAGGCGGCGCGCTTCGCGGAGACGCTCGCGCCGAGCCCGCGAGGCGCGACTCTGGTCGCGCTCTCAGGCGAGCTCGGAGCGGGGAAGACCGCCTTCACGAAGGCGGTCGCGGCCGCTCTCGGCGTCGGTGAGACGGTGACGAGCCCCACCTTCGTCCTCGAGAAGATCTATCTGCTTGGAGGCGAGGCCCTCCCGTTCGCAAAACTCGTCCACATCGACGCCTATCGGCTCGAGTCGGGGGAAGATCTCGCCTCGCTCGGTTTCGACGAGCTCATGCGAGACCGTGGGAACCTTGTCGTGCTTGAATGGCCGGAGAAAGTGAGCGACGAGCTCCCGCCGCCGGCGGTACGCATTTCCATCGTCGCGCAGCCTGACGGCTCGCGTACCATCTCTTATGGCTAAAAAAGCGACTACGAAGAAACGCATCGTCCTCCTCGACACGCACGCGATTATTCACCGCGCGTATCACGCGCTGCCGGAATTCACCGGCCCCACTGGCGCGCCGACTGGCGCCCTCTACGGCCTCGTCGCGATGCTCCTCAAGATCATCACCGACTTGAAGCCAGACTATATCGCCGCGTGCTACGACTTGCCGAAGCCGACCATCCGCCACGAAGCCTATGAGGGCTACAAGGGCACGCGCGTGAAGATCGATGATGCGCTCGCGCTCCAGCTCCAGGAATCGAGGAAGGTGTTCGCCGCATTCTCGATACCGATCTATGAACGGGAGGGGTTCGAGGCTGACGACCTGCTCGGCACGATCGCGCATGAGCTGCGCGGGGAGGGTGATGTCGATGTCATCATCGCCTCCGGCGATATGGACACGCTCCAGCTCGTCGATGATGAGCGCGTCCGCGTGTATACCCTGAAGAAGGGCCTCAACGACACGATCCTCTACGACGAGAAGGCGGTCATCGACCGGTTCGGCTTCGCGCCCGCGCTCATTCCAGACTTCAAAGGCTTGCGCGGCGACCCGTCCGACAACATCACGGGCGTCCCGGGCATCGGCGAGAAGACCGCCACCGAGCTCATCACGCAGTTCGGCACGATAGAAGACATCTATGCGACTCTGGGGAAAAAAGGCGAGGAAGCGTTTCTCAAGAAAGGGGTGAAGGCGCGCATGATCGGCCTCCTGCGCGAGCATGAAGAGGAGGCTCGCCTCAGCAAGGCGCTCGCGACGATACGCCTCGATGCGCCGATAGCATTCGCGCTCCCCGAGCGCCCGTGGCGCGAGAACGCCGATCCGGAGAAGCTTGCTGCCATGTGCGATGAATTCGGTTTCCGGACGCTCAAGGAGCGGATTAAGACGACGCTCGGCGCGCCGGCATCCGCCGGAGAAGAACGCGTCGTGGAAGTGCTCCCCGAGGAAGAGATAGACGATACGCGCTTCCGGGAAGCCCAGGCGATGCTCTGGCTCATCTCGTCCGAATTCACGAACCCGACGCTCGATGATCTTCTCGCCTTCGCCAAAGAGCGGACGTTCGAGGCCGCCTACGCGACCCTGGAGAAGAAAATCGCCGAGCTCGGCCGGGTGCGCGAGGTCTATGAGGATATCGAGAAGCCGCTCATCCCCGTCATACGGAAGATGGAGGAGCGCGGCGTGCTCGTCGACACCGAAGTGCTCGCGAAGCTCGCGAAGAAGTACGCCACCGAGCTGGAAGAGATAGAGCGGCATATCTACAAAGACGCCGGACACGAGTTCAACGTGAGCTCGCCGCAGCAGCTCGGCGTCGTGCTCTTCGACGAGCTGAAGCTCATCCCGGACCGGCAGAAGAAGACCGCCGGCGGCGCGCGCTCGACACGCGAGAGCGAGCTCGAGAAGATACGCGATGCGCATCCGATCGTCGCCGACATCCTCGCATATCGCGAGCTGAAGAAGCTGCTCTCGACGTACATCGAGAACCTTCCGCCGCTACTCGACGAGCGTCATCGCCTCCACGCGGAATTCCTCCAGACCGGCACGACGACCGGCCGCATGGCGTCGCAGAATCCGAATCTGCAGAACATCCCCATCCACTCCGAGCGCGGCCGCGCTATCCGTCATGCCTTCGTCGCGCCTCCCGGCTTCATGCTCGTCGGGCTTGATTACTCCCAGATAGAGCTGCGCCTCGCGGCAATCCTCTCGGGGGATGAGAAGCTCTGCGCGATATTCAGGAGCGGCCGCGACGTGCACCAGGAGGTCGCCGCACAAGTGTTCCATGTCGCGCCCGAGGATGTCGATGCGGAGATGCGCCGTCGGGCGAAGGTCATCAATTTCGGCATCCTCTACGGCATGGGGATCAATGCGCTCCGGACGCAGCTCGGCACGACGACGGCCGAGACGCATGCGTTCTACGAAGAGTATTTCGGGCAGTTCAAGACGCTGTCTGAATATCTCGAATCGACGAAAGGGTTCGCACGCACGCACGGCTACACGGAGACGCTCTTCGGCCGCCGCCGCCAGTTTCCGGAAATGAAATCCTCGCTGCCGTACGTGCGCGCGCAGGCGGAGCGCATGGCTATCAATGCGCCTCTGCAGGGCACGCAGGCCGACATCATCAAGCTCGCGATGGTGCGCATCGATGACATGCTCGCGAGAGAGGACGCGAGCGAGGATGCGCACCTCCTCCTCCAGGTGCATGACGAGCTCGTGTACGAGATACGCGCCGAGCGCGCGGACGCGCTCGGGGACAAGATAAAGAGCATCATGGAGTCTGTCTTGTCGCCCGAAGAGACCAGGAGGGTGCCAATCATCGCCGCGATGAAGTCAGGCCCTGATTGGGGCACGATGGAAGAGGTATGATCTACCTCTTCTACGGCTCGGATGTCGATAAGGTTCGGATGAAAGCCTTCGCATGGGTGGCGGCGGCGCGCAAGAAAGAACCGAATCTCGCCTACGTGCGCCTCGCGCGCGAGGAGCTCACCGATGCCGCGCTCGAAGACGCCGCACTCTCGGGCGGGCTTTTCGTGTCGCGACTGCTCATCCTTCTCGATGACCCGTTCCCGGCCGCGCGTGCGGCAAGCGATGAGGAGGGGAGCGAGGAAGAAAGCGGCGCAGCAAGCGCTCTGGAGGACCATATCGATGCGCTCGCAGCATCCGATAACGCTATCGTCATCCTCGCGCCGAAGCTCGCCGCCGCGAAGGCGAAGAAGCTTGTCGCAAAGGCGAAGCTCGCCTATGCGTTCGACAGACCCGCCGCGCGCGACGCCGCGCGCGGTTTCAACAGCAACCTCGTGAATGCGCTCGCAGCGCGATCGCGACAGACGCTCTGGCTCGAGGTGAATCGCGCGCTCCGTGCCGGCGACGCGCCGGAGATGCTCCACGGCCTCCTCCACTGGAAGGCGCGTGACCTGATGGAGAAGGGCGGTCGCGCCTGGACCGCACAGGAATCGCGCGAGCTCTCGCTCGCGCTCATCGAGCTCCTCCAGTCCTCCCGCCGCGGCGGTCTTGGCCTCTCGCTCGCTCTCGAG
>DATKTL010000049.1:0-6696 GCA_035531095.1 Minisyncoccota bacterium
TTGGCGATGGGGATAAGGAGCGGCGCTGAACGGGCGATCGAGGAGAACGTACCGGCAGCGACGCCGACGAGCATCACGAGCGCGAAGTTGCGCGTCGTCTCGGCACCGAAGTAGATGAGAGCGATGAGAGCGAGCACGACGGTGAGCGCCGTATTGATCGAGCGGTTCATGGTCTCGCTGATGGACTTGCCAATCGTCTCTTCGAACGGTTCCTTATTGTTCTCGCGTGAATTCTTGGCGAGATGCTCGCGGATGCGGTCGAAGATGACGATGACGTCGTTCACGCAGTAGCCGAGCAGAGAGAGGAGGGCGACGATGAAGAGCGAGTCGACCTCGGCGCCGGTGAAGTGGGCGTAGGCGGCGTAGAAGCCGGTCGGGACGATGATATCGATCACGAGCATAGCGACGACCGTGATGCCGTAGCCCCAGCCCGGGACTGGGCGCGACACCTTACGGAAGGCGAAGGCGATGTAGAGCACGATGACGAAAATGACAGCGAAGATGGCCCAGAGCGCCTTATTCGTGAACTGGCTGCCGAGCGCCGGACCGACGGAGGTGTAGGAAAGCTCGGTGGTGCTCGCCTGTGCGGAGAGCGCCGCGAGCACGGACGTGTGCTCCGCCGGCGTCATGGTGCGCGTGCGGATGGAAACGGCATTGTCACCCGTCGCGCGGACCGAGACCGACCCGAGCGGGATGGTAGCGATCTCTGACTGGATAGTCGCGAGCGCGGGGCGGCCGCTCGCGTAGTTCACTTCCATCAGGGAGCCGCCGGTGAAGTCGATGCCGAGCGGGAGGCCCCAGACGAGGATGGCACCGACTGCCGCCGCGAGGATGAGCCCCGTGAGCCAGAAGAAGAACTTGCGATGATTGATGATGAACATAATTTAATTCTTACGGAAGCCCGAGCCGAGGAGGAATTTCCAGGCGCCCTGCCCTTTTTCAGGAACGATAGCGAGCAGGAAGACGCGGGAGAGCGACACCGCCGAGATGAAGGAGGCGAGCACACCGAGCACGAAGACGAGCGCGAAGCCCTGCACGATCGAGGTCCCGAGCCAGAAGAGGATGACGCCCGAGATGATCATCGTGAGGTGGCCGTCGCGGATGGCCGTCCAGGCGCGTGCGAAACCGATGTGTACCGCCTCGCGCGGCGACTCGCCTTTGCGGAGCTCTTCTTTGGTACGCTCGAAGATGAGCACGTTCGCATCCACCGCCATACCGACCGAGATGATGAGGCCGGCGATACCCGAAGCTGTGAGCGTAACCGGGATGACCTTGATGACCGCGAGCATGAAGGCGAGGTATTCCGCGAGAGCGAGCACCGCGATGACGCCCGGGAGACGGTACCACGCGATCATGAAGAGCGCGATGATAGCGAAACCGATGAGGCCGGCTTTCACGCCCGCAGAGATGGCGATCGAGCCCAGGGTCGGACCGACGGCCGAGCTGCTCTCAAGCGTAATCGGGACCGGGAGCGCGCCAAAGTTCAGGTTGCGTACGAGGTCGCGCGCCTCAGTCGCGGTGAACTGCCCCGAGATAGTCGCCTGGCCGCCCGGTATCGCCTCTTTGATGACCGGCGTCGAGATCGGCTGTCCGTCGAGGAAGATGGCGAGCGTCTGCCCGACATTCTGGCTCGTAATCTGCTCGAAGAGCTTCGCCCCGTCGCTATTGAAATTGAGGATGACCTGCGGCGCGGTAATGCCGGAAGTCGCACCGTTCCCGAAACCGAGCGTGGCGCTCGAGAGGTAGCGGCCGGTGAGGCCGGTCGCGGCGTATGCGACCTCTGTCGTCGTACCGACCTTCGTCGTGGTCGCGAGACGGAACTCCAAGGTCGGCGTCTGGCCGAGCGCAGCGACGGCCGCATTGATGTCGGTCACGCCCGGCAGATCGACGATGAGGCGGTCCTCGGTCGTGCCAGAGAGCGCGCTCGCCTCTTCGGTCTGGACCAAGGGCTCAGCGACGCCGAAGAGGTTCACGCGCCGCTCGATGACGCCCTGGAGCGCCGCGAGCGCGTCGCTACGCTCGCTCGCCGGCGTCTCGCTCATGTCGGCCTTGTAGACGAGCTCCGTACCGCCGGCGAGATCGAGGCCGAGCTTGAAGCGATACGAGGAGAGCGGATCCGCTTCCGTCGACCACACGAAGTAGGCAAGCAAAAACCCTATGACGAGGGCGATGGCCGTGAGCACTCTGAATCGAGTCATGGGGAGAGTATAAACGAAACTGGGAAAAAGCGAAGTCTTGCGGTTTTACGTATGTATTGCCCGCTCTAAGAGGGTCACGGCGTTCTCGAAGAGGCAGGCGACCGCGAGCGGCCCTATGCCGCCCGGAACCGGCGTGAAGAGCGAGCAGACTTCGGCGCACGAAGGGTCGGCGTCTCCGGCAACTTTCCCGCCGAGCTCTGAAGTGCCCGCATCGATGAGCACGACGCCTTCTTTCAGCATCTCGGGCCTGATGAGATGCGGCGATCCGGCGCCCGAGACGATGATGTCGGCATCTCGAAGCACAGCGAGGTCGTCGCCAGGCGTCACGACGTCGACGACCGCACCCTGCCGTGCGAGCCAGGTTGCGGCAGGACCGCCGACGAGAAAACCGGCGCCGATGACGGCCGCCTTCTTCCCTTTCGGGTCAACGGCATACGTTCTGAATATCTCCGCGATGGCGTCGACGACCGGCGGCAGAAGCGCATCCGCATCGCCCCGCGCGAACTTCGCGCGGGCGGCGCTCGAGAGCACGTCGGCATCTTTCCTGATCGGAAGCGTGTCGAGCATCGCCATCGCGCTCGAGCTGACCGGGAGCTGGACGATCGCCGCATCGGCACCGGCGAAGAAAGACACCGAGGATGTCTCTTCGAAGAAGCAGCCGGCGGCTTCCGCGCTCTTCTTCTTGAAGTTCAGATACGATCGTGTCGCCAGCGTCGGTTCCTGCGCGACATACGCGATGACCCTCGGCGGGTGCGGCAGGCGCTCCGCACGCTCCTTCGTGCGTGCGAGCACTTCTCCGGCGAGCGCGCGTCCGTCGACGATCATACGATGCGCCATTCGCGTTTCATCTCCGCGATGCCGTCTGCAAGCGAGACCGCGGCGGTGAAGCCGAGCAGCTCTTTCGCTCGCGACACATCGGCGCAGGAGTCCCTGATCTCCTTGCGAGCCGGCAGATGCTCGCGTGCGCCGCCGAACGCATCAGCAAGCTCATTGACCGATGTTCCTCGGCCGGTGCCGATATTGATCGCTTCTCCGCCGCCGACGAGCGGGCTCTCGCCAGCCTTGATGAGTGCGGCGACGATATCGTACACGTGTATGAAATCCCTCGTCTGTCCTCCGTCGCCGACGATGGTGAGCGGCTCCCCTTCCTTGCGCAGCTTCAGGAAACGCCCGACGACTGCCGCATACGGGCCATCCGGATTGAGACGCGGGCCGTAGGCATTGAAGAAACGCAGCGACACCGTCTCCGTGCCATACAGCTTGCTTGCGAGAGCAAGGTACCGTTCACTGACATATTTGTGGAGCCCGTAGGGGTTCACCGGTGCTGCCGGGAGATCTTCAGAGACCGTCGGCACCTCAGTATCGCCATATACCGCCGCACTCGACGCGAACACGACGCGTGCCCCCTCCCCTGCTGACGCGAGTACGTTAACGGTTCCGGTAACGTTCACGTTATGCGTCTCCACCGGGTTCTTGATCGAGTATTCGACACTCGGAAGCGCCGCAAGATGAAAGACGACCGAAGCGTCTTTGAGAAGCGCTGGGAGCGCATCCGCATCTCGCACGTCGACGATATGCAGCACCGCCCCGCCAGGGACGTGTTCCCGCTTGCCCGCAACGAGAGAATCGATGACCGAGACGTCATACCCCTCCTTGAGGAGCGCCTCGACCAGGTGCGAACCGATGAAGCCGGCACCGCCCGTAACGACGGCACGTCTGTTCTGCGTATTCATCCCGTTAGAAATTTCGTTATTGGAGCTGTCTGTTTTCATAAGACCGTTGTTGTTTTATTTTTGTCATTTCTAACGGGGTTCATGTTCCGGAGAAAGCTAATAAGGTTCGCAGCGTCTTGACGGCGATGGCCAGATCGAGCCCGAATGACCGATGCTTCAAGTAGTACAGGTCGAACGAGAGCTTCCGTCGCGTACGCTCCACGTCGGCAGGGCCGCGCGGCGCATCATAGTCATGAATCTGCGCCCAGCCGGAGAGGCCGGGGGTGATGAGATGCCTCATCCAGTAGTGCGGGATCTCCCGTTCATAGACTTCCGCTATCTTCGGGAGCTCCGGCCGCGGGCCGATGAACGAGAGGTCACCCGTGAACACGTTCCATAATTGCGGCAATTCGTCGATGCGCGTCTTCCGGAGCAAGCCCCCGAGCGCGGTCACGCGATTCTTCTTCTGCAATGCCGGATCGCCGTGATCATTGAGGAGCATCGAACGCAACTTCAGGAGCGCGAACGGGCGGCCTCCTTTACCGATGCGCGCGTGACTGAAGAACGGTATGCCGCCATCGAACGAGAGTGCGAGCGCCGCGATACCGATGAAAGGCGCCGCGATGACGGCACCGACGAGAGCGAGCGCCGTATCGAACAGGCGCTTCGCGCCGTCGTACAGCGCGTGCCGCTTCGATACCGCTTCGAGGATCTGTGCCGTATCGAGATGTTCCAAGGAGACCCGATCGAATATCTCTTCATACAACGAAGCGAAATCCTTCACGAGGACGCCGTCTCCGGCCGGTTCAGCGTACCTCGCCATGTCGCGCATGACGCTCGCATCGGCGGTGTCGATGACGACGATGCGCGCGCCCGACCCGATACCGTCTGTAATCGCCTTCAGCACGCCGCCCTCCGCGAGACTGGACGTCTCGATACGAGCGATGAACCGGAGGAGATACCGGTCATTCCCCTGCACCTCGTCATAGAGCTCCGTGACCGCCGACCCGCTCCCGACGAGAAGCGCCGGGACGCGATTACCCTCTTCTATTTCCCGATTCATGCGATAGAAGCGCCACGCGCTCTCCGCCGCCACCGACAGGACGAGATAGAGCACCAAGATGGTCTTCGGAGCGATGGAGAGCGGGAGGATGAAGAAGATGATCGCAGCGATCGCGACGGTCGCGACCTGCGCGCCGAGGATGCGTACCCCCATCACGCTCCTGATCGGCCGTGTCTGTTTCTCGTAGAGGCCTGCGGTATAGAACACCGCCAAAGAGAGGAGGAAGACCGGAATGAACGGGATGAAATTCCCCAGGAAGTAACCGACCGAGGGGAGAGTGAGGTTCCGTATAGTAAGCGCAGCCCACAGGGATGCGACCAATATGACAAAATCCCCTATGAGGAGGAGTATCGTTTCGCGGCGGTCGAGTGCCATGGCTATGGATATTATAACGCGGGAATATATTGTACAGTTGCACCCATGGAACCATCCAGGAGAAAGAAGATTCTCTTCGTCATAACGAAGGCCAATTGGGGCGGCGCTCAACGCTATGTCTATGACCTCGCCACTTCCCTGCCGAAAGACGCATTCGAGGTTCAGGTCGCATTCGGACAATCGGGGCGGCTCGCCGAGGAACTGCAAGCGGCACGCATCACCACGCATCCGATAGCCACCCTGCAGCGCGACCTGTCATTGACTGCGGAGCTGCGGAGCTTCTTCGAACTAGAGCGACTCCTCCGCACGGAGAAGCCGGACATCGTGCATCTCAACTCCTCGAAAGCCGGTGGCCTGGGAGCGCTCGCTGCGCGCTGCGTCGGCGTGCCGAGGATCATCTTCACCGCGCACGGCTGGCCGTTTTCGGAACAGCGGAACCTCGCATGGCGCGCACTCGCTTGGTTCGGCTCATGGGCCACCGCTCTACTCTCTCATGCAGTCATTTGTGTCTCGAAGAACGATTTGCACGCCGGACAGCGCCTGCCATTCTGCCGCGCAAAGATGCATCTTGTTTACAACGGTATCGAGCCCTCGCCGCTTGGCGATGGTACGGTCATCCGGAATGCGTTCCCGTCCGGAGCGCGCATCACCGGCACGATCGGGGAACTCACGAAAAACAAGGACCAGATGTCTCTCGTGGAGCAGGCGCGACGCGATCAGGACCTGTTCGTCGCCATCGTCGGAGAAGGGGAAGAACGCCCGCGACTGGAGGCGAAGATCAAGGCATACGGCCTCAAAGAGCGCGTGAAGCTCTTCGGATTCATCCCGGCACATGAAGTGTTGCGGGGATTCGATACGTTCGCGCTCCCCTCTCTCAAGGAAGGCTTGCCCTATGTCCTGCTTGAAGCGAGGGCGGCCGGCCTCCCCATCCTTGCCAACCGCGTCGGCGGCGTGAGCGAGATACTGGACGCGGAAGATATGAGCGAGTTCTCGCTCGAACGCATGGTGCGAAAGACGACTGCGATCTACACCGATTAGCCCCCGAGATATTCGTTCGCGGAGAGGTCGCGTGAGGCGCCGCGGCCATGCCGCGCGAGCGACGTGACAATGCCGAGCGCTGCGAATTCGAGCACGAGATGCGAGCCACCCGAGCTCATGAACGGTATCGTCTGCCCGGTGACCGGCAAGAGGCCGAGACTGATGCCGGCATGCAGGAACACGTGCGAGGCGAAAAGGATGAGCACCCCGAGCGTGAAGAAGGCGTCGAAATTGGTCGCCGATTCCCGCGCAATCTGCGCGAGGCGCGTGAAGAGGAGCGCGTAGACCGAGAGCAGGAGTACGACGCCGA
>DATKTL010000050.1:0-2197 GCA_035531095.1 Minisyncoccota bacterium
TCGAGGGTTTTCTCCAGATTCTGCAGCTGCTGCTGGAGAAGCACCATGCCCTGTCCGTCTTCTTTGGGCATTTCCTCGCGGCGGCGGAATATGAGATAGAGGCCGATACCCTGCACGAAGAGGAGGGCGAGGACGATGAGAGCGACGGTGAAAATACTCATACAGACAGTATACAGCGAATAGGTTATAGCAAATAGTAAACGGACTCATGAGCATGGTATTCTGTATTTGCTATACGCTACAATCTAAAAGCTATTGGCTATTTATGATCCACGAAACCCTGAAGAAATCGATTCCGGACGCTATGCGCGCCCACGACGCCGTGCGCCTCCAGACACTCCGTTCGGTCATCACCATGATGACTAACGAGGTCGTCGCTAAGAAGCGCAAGCCCGATGAATTCCTCACCGACGAAGAAGCGCTCGCGGTCTTGAAGCGCGCTGCCAACCAGCGCAAAGACTCCATCGAGCAGTTCACGAGTGGCGGCCGCCCCGAGCTCGCCGAGCCCGAGCAGGCCGAGCTCGCCATCATCGAAGGCTACCTCCCTGCCCTCATGAGTCGCGAAGAGATCGAAGCGGTCGCGAAGGCGAAGATGGCCGAGATGGGCGTCTCGGGTAAGGCCGAAGCGGGTAAATTCACCGGCATGCTGATGAAAGAATTGAGAGGTCGCGCTGACGGTTCTGATGTAAAGGCAGTGGTAGATACCCTCCTCTCTTGACAAATAGAGTTAATATTGCTACTGTTCCGAGCGAACAGCTCTTTCCATCAACGAGTGACGGGAGATCGCTATGGCGACGCTTTCAGCGTACGAAAGGAAACTGCTTGACGCAGTAATCGAAGTAACCGGCGACGACGAAAGCCGCATCCGCGATGGGATCATCAAGGCCTTGCGCGGCATCGACGATAAAGGCTCTCGGAATTACTTCTGGCATCTCTTGGAAACGAAAGCTAGAGAAAAAATCCGCGCGGCGCGGAAGAGGTTCGCCCGCGCATGAAATCACGGGCGACTGCACTGCAGTCGCCCGCTTGTTTCTACGGGCAGGGGACCTTCTCTGCGTTCAGTATCTCCAAAACCTTGTCGACGATGCCTTCGAGCTTCCAGTCGGCTTTTACCAGGAAGAATGAGGGGCCGAGTTCGGCGATGCGGCGTATCTGCTCGTCTTCGTCGGCGCTCAGATTCGTAAGGACTATGACCGGCACGCATTTCCCCCAATCGTCTTTTTCCCGCAACTGCTCCAGCATGTCCCACCCGTCCATGAGCGGCATGAGGATGTCGAGCAGGATGAGATCCGGATGCTCCGTGAATGCCATCGTGAGCCCGCCGATGCCGTTCTCCGCCTCGGAGACTGCCAGACCGGCGCTCTCAAGCGCGACACGGAGCGCCTTGAGCGTCGGCTCGTCGTCTTCGACCACCAAGATTTTCTTCATACCCGGGGTAGTAGTCATGCCCCTTCAGTGTATCAGTCTTTATTCCCCGCCTATCGGGAGGAGTGCGTAGAACGTCGTCCCCTTTCCGACCTCAGAGGTGAACCAAAGCGCTCCCCTCGCCGTGCGTATCATGCGATCCGTCATATAGAGACCGAGACCGTTGCCGTTCGGATCCCAGGTTTTCGCATTTTCAGCCCTGAAGAACTTCGTGGATATCTTGTCGCGGTCGGCCTCGGCTATGCCGATGCCGGTGTCGCGGACACTCACCAGCACCGAGTCGGCTGCCGCTGTCCTCCCGGCGATAGAGCTTCCCTGAGCGACCTTCTCCAAGGAGACGGTTACTTCGCCTTTTTCCGGCGTATATTTGACCGCGTTCGAGATGAGGTTCTGCAGGATCACGCGCGCGAGCTCGGGATCGACTTTCGGGAGCGGCAGAGCCTCTTGGACCTGTTCGCTCACCCGAAGATGCTTCTTGTCGATAGCGAGCCCCGACTCCTCGATGGTCGATCGCACCATGCCGGAAAGATCGACGGGGACGGCGTTCATCGCTATCGAACCGGCCTCGAGACGCAGGATGTGCAGGAATGTCTTGATAATCTCGTTCATCTGCTGCCCGGCGGCATAGATTGCATTGAAATATTCCTTCTGCTTGGCGTTCAGCTCTCCCGCATCACCGCCGAGGAGCATCTCGCTATACCAATTGATGGCCGTGAGCGGCGTACGCATCTGATGCGACGCAAGCGATATGAATTCGTTCTTCGCCGTGTCG
>DATKTL010000051.1:0-2628 GCA_035531095.1 Minisyncoccota bacterium
ACGTAAAGGTCGGCAAGGATCACACGCTCTATGCGGTCGCCGACGGCAAGGTCTCCTTCCGCACGCGCCGCAAGACGAGCTTCACCGGCCACTCGATGACGAAGAAAGTCGTCGACGTCCTCTAACATCTGATACGAAAAACCGCGGCACCCTTGGGTGCCGCGGTTTTTCCTTTTCAGCCGTTCGACTTCTCGAAATGCTGCCAATCCTTGCGGCCTTCCCAATCGCCTCCCCACTGCCAGCCGTGCGCTTTGAAGATCGCGGCGATCTCCGGTGTCACCGTGCCGGGCTTCGAGGGATCATACGCCGCGCCGGAGGGCACCACCGCCCCGTCACGCTGCGTGTACGGATTCTGCATAGGATTGATATCGAGCGCTCGTCCGTAGGAATGGTTCGACAGGCGACCGGTACCCGCGATGAAGCGATGATTGAATGCGGATGAGTTATTCGCAGCCATAGAAGCATCGTCATCCCACCCGTAGGCGATGATTGGCACCATCCGTTCGATCGGGAACCGCAGATCGCCGAGCGCGCTGAAGATTTCCTGCACCTCGCGGGCGAGATCAGCATGCACGACGAGCTGACCCTCGCGGATATCAGTATCGAAAGAGAGGTACGGGACCGTGACGAGCGTCAGGGTCTTCCGTATCTCGTCGGGAATCTCTTTTCCTGCGAGCGCCTCCGCGAGAGTCATTACGCCTCGGCTTCGATCGTGATGGAGAACTTGCCGAACGTCTCCGCAGACGCGACCGGGATATCGAACGTACCAAGCTCCTTGATCGGCTTCTCGAGCTTGATGGCGTCCTCCGGGAGGTCGATGTGCGCCTGTTCCTTGGCCGCTTTCGCGATCTCGGGCTCCCCTACCGCGTCATAGAGATGACCCTTCTCATTCGCCTTCATCTTGATGACGATGCGGGCCTCCGCGAGCGCTGCGATGTTCTGCAGGAGGAGGGCGGCATCGAGAGCGTCGCGATCGACGACCTGCTTGCGGCGTGACTCAGCCTCCTGCTTGGCGACTGCCGTCGCGGCGATAGCGAACTTACCCGGAATGAGGTAGTTGAGCGCATACCCGTCAGAAACGGTCACTTCCTCGTGCGCGCGGCCCATCCCCTTCACGTCTTTGATCAAGATTACTTTCATCCCGTTAGAGATTAGACGAATAAACGAAACCGACTGATATCTCGTCAGTGGAGGCACCGAAGGTGCGATCTCTAACGGGATTCATATAGGTCCACCTTACCCTATCATTTCCCCTTCGTCAAAAAACCGATCGCGCGAGCCATCTGCGGGTCCACCTTCGGCGTCGTGGTAGCGTCGGGCGTATTGTACGCGACGGTGATGTCCGGCGTGATGCCGTTGCCCATGATCCAGTGCCCGGCGGGCGTGATCCAGCGCGCGACCGTCACCTTGAGCGACCCGCCGTCGAGATCGAGAAGCGTCTGTACCGAGCCCTTGCCGAAAGATTTCGTGCCGATGAGAGTCGCGACATGATTGTCCTGCAGCGCACCCGCGAGGATCTCAGACGCCGACGCGGAGCCGCCGTCGATGAGGACAGCGATCTTCGTCCCCGTCGGGACATCGTCGTAGCCGAGGCTCGTGTGCACCTGATTCGCACCCTTCCCGCCGAAATCCTCCGTGACGATGGTCGTCCCCTTCGGGAGGAAGTGGCTCGCGATATCGACGGCCGCATCAAGATAGCCGCCCGGATTGCCGCGCAGGTCGATGATGAGCTTCTTCGATCCGGACGCCAGGAATCGCTCGAACGCCTGGTCGAAGAGGCCTGCCGAGTTGCTCGTGAATTCATAGAGCGCGATGTGGTAGACGCCGCTTTTCGCATCAAGACCGTCGTCGGTCTCCGGCACCTGGATCGTCTCGCGGGTGACCTTGATATCGAGCGGCTTGCCGGAACGGATGATGGAAAGATCGACGGTCGTGCCGACCGGGCCGCGGATTTCGCTCACCGCCTCGTCGACGGAGATGCCGTCGGTCGATTTCTTGTCGATAGCGATGATCTGGTCGCCCGCCTTGATGCCCGCCGCTTGCGCCGGCGTACCCTTCAAGGGAGCGATGACGGTAAGGACGCTATCCTTGACGCCGATCTCCATGCCGACGCCCGCGAAGCTGCCGGAAATATTGTCAGAGAACGCCTTCGCCTCAGTCGGCGGGAAGAATACGGTGTACGGATCGCCGTACGAGCTCGCCAGTCCGCTGATGGCGCCGTAGAGGCGGTCTTTCACCGACGGGAGCGTCGAGGACGCATGCGTGATGACATAATTCGCCTGGAGCGCATTCCATGCCTTCCAGAAATCGGACATGTCGACGCTCTGATCGGGCGTCGCATCGAGACCGTCGCCGAGGAGCGGGATATGCGTGACGACCGCAGCGGCCGAACCGCCCGTCGTCCCTATCGAGAAGCCGGCGACGAATGCGACCGCAGCGACGAGTGCGAACGAGATGCCGCGAAAAGCGGCGCCACGGCTGCGAGAAGACGCTCCGGAAGATTCCATTCCGCGAAGTATAGCATGGTGGAACGGCCGGGAGCACTCATGGTATCCTTTGCGCATGCTGTTCCGATACACGTACCATGGCGGGACCTGGATCGACCTCGAACATCCCACCGAGGAAGAA
>DATKTL010000052.1:0-6159 GCA_035531095.1 Minisyncoccota bacterium
TATGGCAAAACAGATCCTTTTTTCTGAAGACGCGCGCACGGCGATAGCCTCCGGTATCGCGCAAGCCGCTCGTGCGGTGAAGATCACCCTCGGCCCCAAGGGCCGCAACGTCGTCATCGAGAAGTCGTACGGCGGTCCGCGCATCACGAACGACGGCGTCTCCATCGCGAAGGAGATAACGCTGAAGGACAAGTTCGAGAACATGGGCGCAGAAATCGTGAAGGAGGTCGCGAGCAAGACCAACGACACCGCCGGCGACGGCACAACCACATCGGTCGTGCTCCTCGAAGCGCTCGTTGAGGAAGGTCTCCTCCATATGAAGAAGGGCGCGAATGCGATGGCCGTCAGGAAGGGTATGGAGACGGCGCGCGATGCGGCGCTCGCAGAGCTCAAGAAGATGGCGAAGCCGGTATCCGGGAAGACCGAGGTGAAGCAGGTCGCGTCGATCTCGGCCGAGTCTGAGGAGCTGGGCTCCATCATCGCCGAGGCGGTCGAGAAGGTCGGCAGCTCCGGCGTCGTGACGGTCGAGGAGAGTCAGGGCATGGAACTCTCCTACGACATCGTCGAAGGGCTCCAGATCGACAAGGGGTATGTCTCCGCCTACATGGTGACGAACCCGGAGCGCATGGAAGCGGAGATGAAAGACGCGCCCATCCTCATCACGGACAAGAAGATCGGCAGCGTGCAGGAGATACTCCCGCTCCTCGAGAAGATCGCGCAGTCGGGCCGCAAGGATCTCGTCATCATCGCGGACGACGTGGAGGGCGATGCACTCTCGACCTTCATCGTGAACAAGCTGCGCGGCACCTTCAACGTGCTCGCGGTGAAGGCGCCGGGGTACGGTGATCGCAAGAAGGACATGCTCGCGGACATCGCGACGGTCGTGGGCGGTCAGGTGATAAGCAATGAGGTCGGCATGACGTTCGAGAACGCGACCTTGGCGATGCTCGGTAAGGCGTCGCGCGTCGTCGCGACCAAGGATGCGACGACTATCGTGGGCGGCAAAGGCAAGAAGGCCGACATCAGCGCCCGCGTCGCGCAGCTCACGGCGCAGATGGAGAACACCGAGTCGAAGTTCGATAAGGAGAAGTTCGAGGAACGCATCGCGAAGCTCTCGGGCGGCGTAGCCGTCATCTCCGTCGGCGCGGCTACCGAGACCGAGATGAAGTACTTGAAGGATAAGATCGACGACGCCGTGAAGGCGACGAAAGCCTCGATCGAAGAGGGTATCGTGGCGGGCGGCGGCACCGCGCTCGCGAAGATAGCGAAGAAGCTCGCAGCGAGCACGGCGAAGATGGGTGCCGATGAGCAGGCAGGTTTCGACATCGTGGTGCGCGCGCTCGCGATGCCGCTCGCGCAAATAGCCATCAATGCCGGCAAGGAAGATGCGGCAGCCATCGTCGCGAAGGTGCAGGGAGGCAAGGCGACGGCCGGCTATGATGCGGTCAAGGACGAAGTCGTCGATGACATGCTCAAGGCGGGCATCGTCGACCCGGTGAAGATGCCGCGCATGGCGCTCGAGAACGCCATCTCGGCTGCGGCCATCCTCCTCACGACCGAGGCGGCCATCACCGAGATCCCCGAGCCGAAAGCGCCTCCAGCCGGCGCCGGCATGGGCGACATGGGGTACTAAGTACGAAGTCAGACTTCGCTACGTGCGGAGGTTACGTGCGGAGGTTTAACCTCCGCAAGAAACCGCGGCGCCAAGGGCGCCGCGAAGAAAACAGGTATAGCTTCGTTCACGAATCTTCCAGGTGTGCGCGCATGTTACAATCTTCCGCATGAAGAAGGTCATGAAGAAATCGAGCGAATACGAACCGACGATTGCGGATGTGCTCGAGGCTGTCCAACTCGGTTTTTCAAAAGTCGACGACCGGTTCGGTAAGGTTGACGATCGGCTCGACAAGATCGAAGGAGGTCTCGATGATCTTGGATATCGGATGACGGCGATTGAAAAGCGCACTGGCTCTCTTGAAAACACGGTAGAGGAAATGAAAGAAACGCTCGATGGCATCGCGCAAGCGGTCGATAAGGATACTCTGGCGGTTCTCGACCACGAACGGCGGATTCGACACCTTGAGAAGGCTCACTAAGACGACCAAAGAAGGATAAAGACACCGCGGCGCCAAGGGCGCCGCGGTGTCTTTCAATCCTCCTCAGGCTGCTCGTTATAGGAGACGACTTCCCAGCCGCGCGTCGGGGAAAACAGTTTCCATGGATGGAACTCGACGATCGTGATGCCGGCATTGTCGGAGACGTTGAAGAAGGAGAGCTTTACGAAATCAGCGGCGTGGAGCCGCTCGCGGTAGAGCAGGTAGGCGATGAGCATCTTGAGGAAGACGTGATGGGTCACGACGATGGTCTCCTTCGCGCCCTGCCGAGCGAGCAGGTTGAGGCACTTCCGCGCGCGTTCCTTCAGATCGATGAAATTCTCTTCATCAGAGAAGCGATAGGTATCGTCATGGTAGGCGAGGTCCATCTGGTCGACGATGCGGATGACCTCGGACTCGTCCCGATGCTTGCCGATGATCTCGCTCGGGTTGCGTCGCTCGACCAGCAGCGCGGAGTAGAGGATCGGCGCCTTCACGCGCTCGCGGATGATGTCTGCCGTCTCCTTCGCTCGCGGATAGGTGCTTGAGAGGATCCGCCCGATGGGGAAGCGCATGAGGTAGCGACCGACCTGCTCCGCTTGACGGCGGCCCTTCTCCGAGAGCGCCCCCTCTTCGCCTTGCCGGATGTGCTCGGCATTGAGGAGCGTCTCGCCGTGGCGGACGATGTAGAAACGCCGTATCCGCATGAGCCAGAGTACGAGCAGGATGGCGGGGACGATGAGAAGCGGAGCGAAGATGGACAGGAGTCCCGGCGGAAGCGTCATGGTGCACTCAGTATACGCGAGTCGCGCATCCGCGGAGAGCATTATTCGCGAATCTGTAGCATAATGGAGTCATCATGATGACCTTCGCGCGCGCCGTACTCGGATTCGTGAAATCACGATGGCTGATCAGCGCGATCATTCTCGTCATCCTTTTCGGCGGCTATTGGTTCTTCCTGCGCGGAAGCCGCACGATCTACCAATTCATACCGGTCACCGAGGGCTCCATCACCGAAACGGTCTCGGTAACGGGCAATACGACGCCGGCGAAGAGCGTCTCGCTCGGGTTCCAGAATGCGGGTACGATCGCCCGCGTCAATGATACTCTCGGCGACCGGGTGAGTGCCGGGGCGGTGATCGCGGAGCTCGATACTGCGAACCTCTCCGCCGCACTCGAGCAGGCCCGGGCGAACCTTGCTGTCGCCGAAGCGAACCTCGCGTCGCTTATCGCCGGCACGCGTCCGGAACAGCTCGCGATAGACCAGGATGCCGTTACGCAGGACAAGGCGGCGCTCCGCAATGCGATCATGAGCGCGTACGCGGCGTCTGACGGCGCGGTGCACACCAATGCCGACCAGCTTTTCACGAATCCGCGCACCTCAGAAGCGGCGCTCGCCTTCACTGTATCGGGCATGACCCTCGCGGGTACGGTCGTGCGCGAACGCATCGCGCTCGAGCCGGTGCTTACCGCGTGGGGCGCGCAGGTATACGATCCGTCTTTCAACACGAGCGACCCCGCGGCAGCGGCGGCCCGCGCGGTGCAGAACCTATCGCAGATCAGCGCGTTCCTCAATGATGCGGCATCGATCCTCACGAAGGTCCAGCCGACCGGGAGCCTGACCGCCGCGACGCTTAGCACCTATGAGGCGAGCGTCGCGACCGCGCGCACGAGCGTCTCGGCGGCGCTTACTGCGCTTACGACGGCGCAGACTGCGCTTGTCGGCGCGGAGGGCGCGCTCGCGCTCGCGCAAGCGGGACCGACCGCGGAGAACGTCGCCGCGCAGCGCGCGCAGGTAGAGCAGGCGCAAGCCGGCGTCGCGAACGCTGTGGCGAATCTGCAGGCGGCAGAGATCGTCGCGCCGATGAGCGGCGTCATAACGCAGCTCGATGCGAAGGTCGGGCAGCTCGCCTCTCCGAGCACGCCGCTCGTCTCGATCATCGGCAGCGGCGGGTTCGAGGTGGACGCCGGCGTGTCTGAGATCGATGTGGGAAAATTGGCCGTCGGGGACGCGGTCTCGATGACGCTTGATGCGTTCCCGAATGAGACGTTCACCGGATCGGTGTTCTACATCGCGCCGGCGCAGACGAATACGCAAGGCGTGATCACCTACTTGATAAAGATCTCGTTCGACACGCCTGACCCGAGGCTGAAGAGCGGCCTCACCGCGAACGTCGACATACAGACGAAGCATAAGGACAACGTGCTGATCCTCCCGCAGTACGCGATCCTGCAGAACGATAGCGGCACGTTCGTCGAGACGCTCATCGGGAAGACCGCGACGACGAGCCCCGTCACGCTCGGCATCCAGGACCAGAAGGGGAATGTCGAGATACTCTCCGGCGTCACGCTCGGCGAGCAGGTCATCAACATCGGATTGAAGGCGCAATGATCGACGTACGCGACCTGCAGAAAGAGTATACGGAGGAGGAGACGCCGACCCGGGCACTCCGCGGCGTGACGTTCTCCGTCGAGAAGGGCGAATTCATCTCCATCATGGGCCCGTCCGGGAGCGGGAAGTCCACGCTCCTTCAGATATTGAGCTTCCTCGACCGGCCGACCGGCGGCACCTATACGTTCCAGGGGAAGAGTATCGACGACATGACTGACCAGGAGCTCGCGCACGTCCGTAATAAGGATATGGGCTTCGTGTTCCAGTCGTTCAACCTGCTCGCGCGGCTGACGGTCTATGACAATGTCGAAGTGCCGCTCCTCTATTCCGATATCCTGCCCGCGAAACGGCGGACGTTCGTGGAGGAGGCCGTCCGCTCCGTCGGGCTCGAAGAGAAATTGCACACGGAAGCCGGCAAGCTCTCCGGCGGGCAGAAGCAGCGCGTCGCTATCGCCCGGGCGCTCGTGACCGACCCGAACATCCTCTTCGCCGACGAGCCGACGGGGAACCTCGATTCGAAGTCCGGCCTGCAGATCATGGAGATACTGAAATCGCTCCACGAGAAGGGGCGCACGATCATCCTGGTGACGCACGAGACGCAGACCGCCGAATTCGCCGATCGCATCATCCGGATGAAAGACGGCCTCATCGAGAGCGATGCGGCCATCGAGGAGCGCACGCTCCGCGGCCCGCTCAAATAGGTATGCTCATACGAGACGCTTTCAAGACCGCCACCCGCAGCCTCACGCACGGCAAGATGCGCTCGATACTGACGATGCTCGGCATCATCATCGGCATCTCCTCGGTCATCGTCCTCATGTCTATCGGGCAGTCGGCGCAGGACCTCATCCTCGGCCAGGTGCAGAGCATCGGCTCCAATCTCATCATCGTCATGCCCGGCGCGCCGAGCAACGGGAAGTTCTCTCCTCCCGCGGCCGCGCAGGGCATCGTGGTGACGAGCCTGCAGCAGCGCGATGTCGACGCGCTTCAGCGTGAGCCGGCGGTCGAATTCGCCGTGCCCGAGGTGCGCGGCCAGGCGCAAGTCGTCTATGGGAATAACAATGCGACGGTAGGGTATACCGGCAGCACGGCGGATTTCTTCACGGTCAGCAATCTCGCGAGCGTGTCGGAAGGCCAGACGTTCTCGAAGAGCGACGTCGATTCTGGGAATCATGTGGTCGTCATCGGGCCGGACCTCGCGAAGACCCTGTTCGGTTCGAACGTGAGCCCGATAAACAAGACCATCCGCGTGCGGGACGTCTCCTTCCGCGTGGTCGGCGTCCTGAGCAAGGGCGGCACCGGGGCTTTCGGCGTCGATATCGGCAACTTGGTGGTGATGCCGATAAGCATCGCGCAGAAGCAGCTGCTCGGCATCACCTATTTCAACGTCATCATCGTGCAGGCGCAGCCGACCTATGACATCAACTTCGTGAAATCGCGCATGACATTCATCCTGCGCCAGGATCACGGCATCACCGATCCGAACAAAGACGATTTCAACATACAGACCCAGGCGGATGTCCTCTCGCTCCTCGGCAACATCACGTCGATCCTCACGCTCTTCCTCGCGGCGATCGCCTCGATCTCGCTTGTGGTCGGCGGTATCGGGATCATGAATATCATGCTGGTTTCCGTCACGGAGCGGACGCGCGAGATCGGACTGCGCAAGGCGGTCGG
>DATKTL010000053.1:0-4745 GCA_035531095.1 Minisyncoccota bacterium
GGCGACGTAGAGAAGATGTTCTCATCGAAGACGGTCCCTATGTTCAACGTCATCCTGTCGCGGCATCCTCTCATCAGCGAGGGCGATATATCCTTCGACGACTACTGGCCGTACCTGCCGCTCCGCGCGCGCCTCTTCGTAGGGCTCATGCCCTCCAAATATTTCTCGAGGATCCGCGACCGCCATGGCGTCTATGCCGACGTGACCATCGACGGTGTCTCCCTGCGTATATTCTGTCTGCATCTCATACTCGCGCAGCCTGCCTGGCGCCTGAAGGAATTCGAGCGCGCGATGAGCGAGCGCGACCCCGCGCGGCCCGCCATCATCTGCGGCGATTTCAATCTTCTCGAGAAGCCGCACATCACTCCGCTCAACTGGCTGCTCGGCGGACGCCCTTCCGACGCCCTGTTCTATGGCCGAGAACGCACCACTATCGAGAAGCGCTTCGTCGAAAACAGGCTCGCTAACCCGCTCCGCGGGAACGTCACGCATCCGCTCTCCCTCTCGCAGCTCGACCACATCCTCGTTTCAGAGTCGTTCTCGATACATGATGCGAAAGTCCTTCCCGACCGCATGGGCTCCGACCATCACCCAATACGCGTTGAGATCTCATAGCAACAGCACCTTGTCGGCATCACCGGGCTTGACCATATATAGGTATACGCGCTATTCATGAGTGAATGAGCAAGCGCTTACTTATTGTTGAATCTCCTACGAAGGCCAGAACTATCGGCACGTACCTCGGCAAGGACTACACCGTCCTCGCCTCGGTCGGCCATGTACGCGACCTGCCGAAGTCGAACAAGGACGCCGTCGATATCGAGGGCGGCTTCATACCGCGCTACGTCATCCCCGCCGAGAAACGCGAGGTCATCGAGAAGATCGAGCGCGCCGCGGCGAAAGCCGATGAGATCTATCTCGCGACCGACCCCGACCGCGAGGGCGAGGCTATCGCCTGGCACATCAAGGAAGTCGCTGGCTTGAAGAAACCGCAGCGCGTCGTCTTCCACGAGATCACGAAGCATGCGATCGAAGAGGCGCTTGCGCACCCGCGTGCCATCGATGAAGACTTGCGCCGCGCGCAAGAAGCGCGACGCGTCCTCGACCGCATCGTCGGCTACGACCTCTCCGGCCTCATCTGGAAGAAGGTCCGCTATGGACTCTCGGCCGGCCGGGTGCAGTCGCCGGCGCTCCGCATCCTCGCCGAGCGCGAACGCGAGATCAAGGCATTCGTTCCCGTCACCTATTTCGTCCTTTCCGCACTCTTCAAATCGAAGGCGGGCGAGATTGCGACCGTCTGCGCCACCGAGCCCGCCACACAGGAAGAAGCCGATCGCATCGTCGCCGCCGGCCGCGCCGCTTCGTGGAGCATCGCCAGCGTCACCGAGAAGTCGGAAGAACGTAATCCGCGCCCGCCATTCACCACCTCAACGCTGCAGCAGGCCGCCTCGACCCGGCTCGGCTTCGCGCCGTCGCGCGCGATGCGCGCCGCGCAGAAGCTCTACGAAGCAGGCCACATCACCTACATGCGCACCGACTCGGTAAACCTGGGCGCGGAAGCGGTAGCGCGGGTGGCGGGCGTCATCGAACAGCAATTCGGCAAGGACTACCTGCACGTGCGCGCCTACAAGACGACGAGCAAGAATGCGCAGGAGGCGCACGAGGCTATCCGCCCTACCGAGCCCTCGCGCGAACGCGCCGGCGCGACGCCCGACGAAGAACAGCTCTACGAGCTCATCCGCACGCGCGCGATAGCATCCCAGATGGCGAGTGCGCGCGTCATGCGCACGAACATCGCCATTACCGCTAATGCGGTCATCCCTCTTTTCACCGCGAACGGCTCGCGCGTCATCTTCCCCGGATGGCTCGCGCTCGACACGAAGGCGCGCGGCGAAGACGTCGAGCTGCCGAAAGTCGCGAAAGACGACAGCGTCACCCTGCTCTCGATAGGCAGCCAGGAGAAACAGACCGAACCGCCGAACCGCTACACCGAAGCCGGCCTCATCAAGGAGCTCGAGAAACGCGGCATCGGCCGGCCGTCTACCTACGCGTCCACCATGAAGACTATCCAGGATCGCGGCTACGTGGAGAAGCTCGCGCGCGCATTGAAGCCCACCGCGACCGGCATGGTCGTGTCGGGCTGGCTCGAGGAGCACTTCCCGCAATACATCAGCGACTCGTTCACCGCAACGATGGAAGACAACCTCGACGAGATCGCGCGCGGCGAGCGCGGCTATACCGAGACCTTGACCGAATTCTACGGCCCGTTCGAGAAAGCCGTCGTCGCGGGAGACAAGCTCCCCAAAGCGACCGCGCTCGGCGACGCGCCCGCCGAATTCCCCTGCCCCGTCTGCGGCAGCCCGATGGAGTTCAAGCTCGGCCGCGGCGGCGTTTTCATGAGCTGTAAGAAGTATCCCGAGTGCCTCGGCGCGCGCACCGAAGAGGGCGTCGAGCTCCGGGGCGACGAGCCGATCGGCCACGACCCGGTGACGGGCGCGCCTATTTATGTAAAGACCGGGCGCTTCGGCCCCTACGTCGAGATGCCGCTTCCCGAAGGAGAGAAGAAAGAAGAGGAGCACGTCGAAGAGACCGGCGCGAAGAAAAAGAAAGCCGCGAAGAAACGCGGCAAGGGCCGCCCCAAGACCGCGGCGCGGCGCGCGAGCATCCCTGCCGGCACCGACCTCGCGAACGTGACGCTCGCCGACGCGCTCAAGTGGCTCTCGCTCCCGCGCGAGCTCGGGATGCACCCGGGCACCGGCAAAGCCGTCTTCGCGTCGACCGGGCGCTTCGGCCCGTATGTCGGCAGCGACGGCGAATTCCGCTCGCTCAAACCCGCCGTCGGCGATCCCTACACCATCACGCTCGATGCGGCGCTCGCCCTCCTCGCCGAGCCGAAGAAGCCGCCCCGCGGCGTCGACATCGTGAAAGAGATCGGCAAGCATCCGCGCACCGGCAAATCGATCGTGCTCTACAAGTCGAAGCAGGGTTTCTTCCTGAAGAAGGGCCTGCGCCGCATCTATCTCCCCGAGTCCGTCTCTCCCGACTCGCTCACGCCCGAATCCGCCGCCGAGTATCTGAAGTAAAACGGTCCGTCTCGCCATCCACGCCGCAAGCGGACGTGGCATTCTGGCCGATTCCAGTAAGGTCTAATGACTGCAGAGCGTGGTGCTATACTTTCTCGCATGATTACCGACACGGACATCACGAGACTCACGGGGGTCTTTGCTACTAAGATGGATCTTACTGATGTGCGCACCGAGCTGAAAGAAGATATCGCTGACATACATGTCGAGCTTGGCGAGATGCGTGACACAATCGATACTATGGCATCAGCTATAGGACGCATCGAGAACGCGCTCGACGGCATCGCCGGAGCCATTCAAGACCAGCGAACTGAAAACGCCGCTGGTGCCGTCCACCTCGCGCGTCATGACCGGCAGATCGACGCACTCGCCCTCGCGACACACGTCACGCTCCCTGACTAATATCCACTCTGCCAAAGCCGCCGAGTATTTGAAATAGCACTGGTGTATAGTGGTCTCTATGACGACCGCGAAGGAGATAGTCGGCGCGATGTCGGGAGCCTCGGCCGAGGATATCGCCTACGTCGAGAAGGCGTACGAACTCTCGAAGAAGGCTCACGAGGGCCAGACTCGCTACTCGGGCGAGCCGTATTTCGTCCACCCCGCCGCCACCGCGAAGATCCTCGCCGAGTACGGCATGGATGCGACGACCATCGCCGCCGGGCTCCTGCATGACGTAGTCGAGGACGGCAAAGCCTCGCGCGAAGAAGTCGAGAAGGAGTTCGGCAAAGAGCTCCTCTTCATCGTCGACGGCGTGACGAAGCTCGGCACGCACAAGTACCGTGGCGCCGAGCGCCATGCTGAATCGCTCCGCCGGCTCCTGGTCGCGACCGCGAGCGACATCCGCGTGCTCATCGTGAAGCTTGCGGACCGGTATCACAATATGCAGACACTGGAGCACGTGCCTGAGCACAAGCGCCGCCGCATCGCGCTCGAGACGGTCGAGATCTATGCGCCGATCGCCGATCGGCTCGGCATGGGGCGCATGAAGCGCGATCTGGAAGATCTCGCCTTCCCGTTCATCGACCCCGATGCCGCTGTGCACGCCGCCGAGGTGCGCAAATTGAAGACGCAAGAGACCGAGGAAGGGCTCGCGAAAGTGCGCAAAGAGATCGGCAAAGAGCTCGCGAAGAAAGGCTTGAAGGCTTTCCGTACCGACATCCGCATGAAAGGGCTCTGGAGCCTGCATCAGAAGCTGAAGCGCAAGGGGGACGACATCAGCCTCATTCACGATATCGCGGCGCTCCGCATCATCGTGCCGACGATCGAGGACTGCTACACCACCCTCGGCACCGTTCATGCGCTCTACAAACCGCTTCCGGGCGAATTCAAAGACTACATCGCCTTCCCGAAACCGAACGGGTATCAGAGCCTCCACACCACCGTCATGACACCCGAGGCGGGCGTTGTCGAGATACAGATACGCACCGAAGAGATGCACCGGCATGCTGTGTACGGCATCGCCTCGCACATGTCCTACAAGCAGCTGGGGAAAGGCATCGAGAAGCTCGACAAGGCGGCCCAGAAGAGCCGCTTCGCTTCCCTCTCGTTCTCGTGGCGCTCGCTCATCCCCTCGCTCATGCGCGTGAAGAAAGAAGACGGGGTGAAGGGTACGACGAAGGTCCCGCCCTGGCTCGCCGAACTCGCGGCCGCGCACGCGGG
>DATKTL010000054.1:0-3119 GCA_035531095.1 Minisyncoccota bacterium
GGAGCGCGCCCGATCGCGCGCCGGAAGGAATTGCTCCGTCTCATCATAAACCAGAAGCGAGTTATCGATGTCGGCGAGGAAGGACGACGGTTCCGCGTACGTATCGCTGCCGTAGATCTTCCGCACGCGCGCGAGCGTGAGGAAGAGGCGCGACTTTGCCCGCGTCATCGCCACGTAGAAGAGTCTCCGTTCCTCCTCTTCATCGCGATCCTTTTCACCGCCCATGCCGCCGTGCGGGAAAAGCCCTTCCTCCATGCCGCCCACGAAGACCGTATCGAACTCGAGCCCTTTGGCCGCATGGACCGTCATGAGCGTGACCCCGGTCTTCTCGCCCTGGTCGAGCTCGTCCTGGTCGCTCGCGAGCGCCGATTCGGCGAGGAAGAGCGCGATACCCTCTTTGCCCGGCACGCCGTCGTGCCGGGCCGCCACCGATGCAAGCTCTTCTATATTCTCGAAGCGCTCCCGATCCTCCTCGCTCCCCTCTTCGACAAGCGCGCGGCGCATGCCGCTCTTCTCGATGACGAGCTTCACGAACTCCGACGGCGCGAGCGTCTCGGCGGCAGTGGCAAGCTCAGCGATGACCTGCTCGAACTTCTCGACCTTCGCGAGGTCGCTCGCGCGCAGCTGGTCGCGCTGCCCCGCCGCGAGCTTCCCGAGCGTGACGGCGCCGAGCCCGCGCGAGGGCGATGCTGCCGCGCGCAGTTTGTCGACTTCGCGCGACGGATCCATCGCGAGCCGCATCCACGCGAGCGCGTCCTTCACTTCCTTGCGGCCGAAGAAGCGCGTGCCGAGCAGCTTATACGGCACGCCGGCGCGAAGCAGCCCCTCCTCGAGCGCGCGCGACTGGAAGTTGGTGCGGAAGAGGATAGCGACGCCTTCAGGCTTCACTCCGCTGTTCATGAGCTCGCGGATCTTCTGCGCTATCCAGCGCGCCTCGTCCTCCGCGCTCGATGCCATATGGATGACGATAGGCTCGCCCGCCTCCTGCTCGGTCGTCGAGCGCTTCTCCTTGCGATTCTTATTCTTCTCGATGACCGCATTCGCGGCATCGACCAGGTTCTTCGTCGAGCGGTAATTACGCTCGAGGACGATCGTCTGTGCATCGGGATACGTCTTCTCGAATCCGAGCAAGTTATCGATGGTCGCCCCACGCCACGTATAGATAGTCTGATCGATATCGCCGACGACGAAGAGATTCTTATGCTCCGCAGCGAGCATGTTCGTGAGCCGCCCCTGGAGCGCGTTCGTGTCTTGATATTCGTCGATATGCAGATACTGCCACCGCTGCTGCGCTGCTGCGCGTATCTCCGGATACTCCTCGAGCAGCCGTACCGGCAGCGCGATGAGGTCGTCGAAATCGAGCGCCTTCTCTTCCTTGAGCGTCTTCTCGTAGCGGAGCCACGCATCCGCGACGACCCGGCCGCCGAAACTTGAGCGGCCGTGCTTCTCATGGAATTCGCTCGCGCGCATGCCGTCCCCCTTCGCTCGCGAGATGCGGCCGAGCACCGCGCGCGGCGAGAGCTCCTTCGCCGAAATATCGAGCGCCTTGAGCGCTGTTCCTATCGCCTTCTCCGAATCGTCGCGATCGTAGACGCTGAAGAAACGCGGGATGCCGATGGCTGAACCATAGCTCTCGAGGAGTTCTCGGCCGAGCCCGTGGAAGGTCGCGACGAACGGTACCGCCGCGTCGTCGCCGAGCATAGCCCGCACTCGCTCGCGCATCTCGCGCGCCGCCTTATTAGTGAAGGTGACGGCGAGGATCTTGTCTGCCGGGACCCCGGTCCGGACGAGGTGGTACACGCGGGTCGCGAGAACGCGGGTCTTCCCGCTGCCGGCGCCGGCCAAGACCGAGATTGGGCCGTCCAGAGCGAGGACGGCCCGATTCTGCGCTTCATTCAATCCTTCGAGGTATTTCACCTATCAAATATACCCCACAAAACGCTTTCCACAGGTATCGGATAATGCGGTTGACTCCCTCTCTCACTTCGCTATACTCCCCGTATCGACTGTTACTGCTGTACTCAAGGAATGGCTTATATACGTTGTATGTAAGCCATTTCTGTATTCGAAAGACCCACCGACCCACCCCGTTTCCCCATTAAATCCACTTCACAACTTTTCCTTACAGGATTCGTCGTCGTCGCCCTCGTGGCGGCACTCGTCCCGAACCGCGCAAGCGCGTTCTGGTTTTTTGGAGTAAATGCGAATGCGGCCGGCGGCGGCTTCACCCCCACAGCCTCGACGCCCCTGCTTGAAGCCGCGACCAACATCGACCCGAACCCCGATAAGGGCCTCGGCGACGGCATTCAGACGAGCGATAACGCTGTCCTCGCCTACACCGGACCCTCGGGTACCATCGCCGACGTCGCGAGCTCGACGCCCTCTGACCGCATCTCGGTCTACGTCGTGCGCCCCGGCGATACCATCTCCGAGATCGCTGATATGTTCGGCGTCTCAGCGAATACCATCATCTGGGCGAACAATCTGAGTAGCGCGCGCGATATCCATGTCGGCGACACGCTCATCATCCTGCCTATCTCCGGCGTCAAACACACCGTCGCCAAGAACGAGACGCTCAAGTCGATCGCCCGGAAATACAGCGCTGATGCGGGCGAAATCGCGCAGTTCAACGGCCTCGACGCCTCGGCACCGCTTGCGGTCGGCTCGACCATCATCATCCCCGGCGCCGAAGTCGCTCCGCCGGCAGAGGTGTCGATTCCGAAGAAGAGCATCGTGCGCGGGAAAACCATCCGTGAACCGTACCTCGGCGGCAGCGGCGCCGCGCAGCCCGGGTACTATAGCAATCCGCTCCCGGGCGGCATCATCACGCAGGGCATCCACGGCTGGAACGCCGTCGATATCGGTGCCGCGCGCGGCACGCCTATCCACGCGGCAGCGGATGGCACCATCATCATCGCGCGCAATAACGGCGGCTGGAACGGCGGCTACGGCAATTACGTCGTCATCACGCATGGCAACGATACGCAGACGCTCTACGCGCACATGACGCACTCGATCGTTTCCCCTGGCGAGTCTGTATCGGCCGGGCAGATTATCGGCTACGTCGGTTCTACCGGCATGTCGACCGGCGCGCACCTCCACTTCGAAGTCCGCGGCGC
>DATKTL010000055.1:0-2338 GCA_035531095.1 Minisyncoccota bacterium
GACGCTCCGGAAGATTCCATTCCGCGAAGTATAGCATGGTGGAACGGCCGGGAGCACTCATGGTATCCTTTGCGCATGCTGTTCCGATACACGTACCATGGCGGGACCTGGATCGACCTCGAACATCCCACCGAGGAAGAAGTGCAGCGCATCGCGCGAGAATGCTCCCTCAGCCAGCGGCTCGCGACCGAGCTGTCCACGCCGACGCCGACGCCGCTCGTCGCGAGCGACAGTGGCGTCACCTTCCTGGTGCTCCACTTCCCCACGCGCGGCGCGACCGACGGCGAGATACGCGACCAGGAGATCGATTTCGTCATCGGCGAGAATGTCATCATCACCGTGCGCTACGAAGTCGTCGCCTCGCTGCATCGCCTGCGGAAGGTGCTTGAGACGCAGCAACTCATCGCACCGCATGGCGCGATGACGACCGACGTCCTTCTCGAGGTCCTCTTCACACATCTCTACACCTCGGTGCGCGACCATATCAACCAGGCGTCAGAAAATCTCGCCCGCATAGAGCGGGACATGTTCAACGGCAAGGAGCGGACCACCGTCCGCGCCATCTCGGACGCGAGCCGCGAGTTCCTGCATGTCGAAGCATCGCTCGCGAACCAGGAAGGCCCTCTCGACCGCTTCCTGCGGGCACTCTCGGCGAAAGGTGCGTTCGGCGCGACGTTCGGAGAGCGCGCCGAACGCATCCTTGCGGAACACGCGCAAGTCGCGCGGCTCGCGAAGACCTACCGCGCGGTAGCGACGGAGCTGCGCGAGACCAACGCCGCGCTGCTCGAGGCGCGGCAGAATGAGATCATGAAGACGCTCACCGTCATCACGTTCGGCGTCCTGCCGCTCGAGCTCATCGCGCTCATCTTCGGCATGCACGAGCTCGGGACGCCGCTCGAGAACAATCCAGAAGCGTTCTGGATCGTCCTCGCCTTCATGTTCGGCATCGGCGGCATCATGATGGTCTTCTTCGCGCGCCGGCGCTGGCTCTAGTATGGGATGGCTCGCACGCATAACGGGAAGACAAGCGAGGCCCTCCGGGCACGGCCGGCCGGCGCAGGTATTCCTCACCAACACGCTCTCGGGAGCGAAAGAACTCTTCATACCGCTTAAACCCGGCGTCGTGATGATGTATTCGTGCGGCCCGACCGTCTACAACCGCGCACACATAGGCAATCTGCGCTCGTACGTATTTTCCGACACTATCGACCGGACGCTCGCCACCGCGGGCTACCGCGTGCGGCGCGTCATCAACATCACCGACGTCGGCCACCTCGTCGGCGACGGCGACGAGGGCATCGACAAGATGGCGGTCGGCGCGGAACGCGAGCATACGACGCCGGAAGCAATCGCCGCGCGCTACACCAAGCTCTTCATCAATGATATCGGCGAGCTGAACATCGATACCGGCGATATCCTCTTCCCCCACGCGACCGAATACATAAAAGAGCAGATCGCGCTCGCGAAGACCCTCGAAGAGAAGGGGTTCGCCTACCGCCTCCCCGATGGTCTCTATTTCGATACGCAGAAATTCCCCGGCTACGGGAAGCTCGGCGGCGTTTCTCGCGCGCAGCTCGAGGCCGGCGCGCGCGTCAAAGTCGTCAAAGGGAAGCGCCATCCCGCCGACTTCGTCCTCTGGCGTACCGCGAAACCGAACGACCTCCAGCAATGGGACAGCCCGTGGGGCCGCGGCAATCCCGGCTGGCACATCGAATGCTCGGCGATGATACGCTCGCTCTTGGGCCAGGAGATCGACATCCACACCGGCGGCGAGGACCATATCAGCGTGCATCACAATAATGAGATCGCGCAATCGGAAGCGGCGAGCGGGCGGACCTTCGTCCGCTACTGGATGCACAGCGCCTTCCTCACGATGGGCGGCGAGAAAGCTTCGAAGTCGCTCGGCAACGTCGTCTACCTCTCTGACGTCGTCGATAAAGGGTTCCATCCGCTCGCACTCCGCTACTTCTTCCTGCAGGCGCACTACCGTACTCCCCTCTCCTTCTCGTGGGATGCGCTCGCAGCCGCTGCGAGCGCGCTCGATCGGCTCTGGAAGCTTTCGCGCGAGATCGCCGGGGAGTCCAAGCGCATCAGTGAGCCTTCCGAGGTCCGTGATAATTTCCTCGCGACGATGCGCGATGATCTCGCGACGCCGCAAGCGCTCGCCTCCCTCTGGGATGCTCTGCGGAGCGACGAGTACGCGCCCGAGGAGAAATGGAGCCTCATCGAAGCGGCAGACGCCCACCTCGGCCTCTCGCTCATGACGCCGCCGGAGGCGGGCGGATTGACATCGGCAAAAATACCGGCAGAAATGCAAGACCTGCTTGTGCGGCGCGAA
>DATKTL010000056.1:0-7883 GCA_035531095.1 Minisyncoccota bacterium
AGAGACTCTGCATAACGAAGCGTGGGATCAGGCGAAAGCTGAAAATGCTGAGCGCGATGCGGCGATGGAGAACACCGAGCGCGCTGCGAGCGAGCAGGCAGAGGCTGCGAAGCTCCTCGAGCAGATGCGCGCCAAGGCCGGTCCGAGCATTGAGCAGTCCGCGGTCCCGACGCAGGCTCACGGGGCGCAAGAAACTGTCCCGGCAGAAGTGACCATCGGCGCGGATGAATTGAGGCAGATTGATACTCGCGCGCCGCTAAATGGTTGGGGCGTGCCTCATATGGGACTTGAAATGCCTCGGAAGGCCCTCAAGGAATCCTCGGGTGGTCTCTTGCGCTTTGATGAGATGCGCGGCGTGGTCTCTGGAGAAGGAGGAAGGGAATTGTCCAGGCAGAAAGCGGAGGTGGCCATACAGAATCTTGAGAGGTCTGAGAGAGAACGCGGTCATGATGCGTTCGAATATGTCGCTTCTCCCGATATAAAAGAGAAACTTGAAGTAGGCAATGGTCAGGCTTTCATGAGTGCTTTCAGTCTCAAACAGCATCATAACGAAAACGTAAGAGACAACATAGCTTTGGGTGCAAGTGCCGCAGGGCTTGGAACGGCAGTTGCTGGTATGGGTTTGGCGGCCTTCGGGAGTTCGCTCGCAGGCTTAGTATTAATGGGCGTGATTCCGGTCGCCGCAGTTGGATTCGGAGGTCTTGGGGTGAAATACCTTTACGATAAGTACAAAGAGCGTAAGGCGGTAAAAGACTATTCGACCGCGTCTATCGCCAAGGGGGCTCGCTCGAAACTGAGCGGCTTCCTGGGGAGGAAGCAGGGGTAAGACAATCTTCTCGCGGTTGCAGCCGGCCGCATATTCTGCTATATTCTGCGCATGTCACAGATCCGCCTTATCAAGCTCAAGTCGACGAAGTCTCCGCACGTCATCTGGACGCGCAAGAACAAGAAGACCACCGAGCGCAAGATCGAGCTCACAAAGTTCGACCCCACGCTCCGGAAGCGCGTCACCTTCAAGGAGGCCAAGAAATAAGCTCGCAGAGCCGAGCTTGCTCCCTGCGCTCGCTCGAAAGAACGAAATAAGAATTTCTTCTTTTCTCGCTCGCTTGGTAGTAAAGAAAAACCCGCCATCCGGCGGGTCTTTTCATTCAGTCTCTCGAGTAGGTGCCGACGAGTTCGGCGGAGGTGAGGATATGGCCGCTCATGGCCGCCTCGACGTCTTCTTTCGTCGCGCCTTCAGGCAGGTCGAGCATCGTGTCGAGCGCATAGAGCTTGAAGAAGTAGCGATGCGTCTTCGGCTCGTAGTCGGGCGGCGGGCACGGGCCGCGGTAGCCGGTATCGCCGGTACCATTCAGACCAGAGGTCCCGAGCGTCCCGCCCTCGGGTATGATGGTCGTCGCGGGCGGTATGTTGAAGAGCACCCAGTGCGTGAAGTTGCCATCGGGTCGGAGCACTTTCGGCACATCAGGATCATCCATGATGAGCACGAGCGACTGCGCCGCTTCAGGCACGCTGTCGATCGCGAGCTCCGGCGAGAGCAGCCGGTCGCCTTCGCAGGTATATGCTTGCGGTATCCGCTCTCCGTGCTCGAATGCTGGACTCGTGATCTGCATATATCGCAGTATACACTTTCCAGGTTTGCCGGGCACTTCGACTGCGCTCTCGAGTGGTACACTGAAGTCGTTATCAGCTAACAGACGCTCTATGGTATTTGCAAGATTCATGGCCGGCTTCTGGGGCAGGGCGATACGTGTCATCGCGGGCCTCGGCATCGCATGGTGGGGGATGGGCTTAGGCTCCGGCACAGGAACGGTCGTTATGATCATCGGCCTCCTCATCGTCCTTGCCGGGATCTTCAACTTCTGTATCCTTGCGCCGCTTTTCGGCGCCCCTTTCAGCGGGAAGGATATCTCGTCAGAGGCGTAGGAATCTGAGAAAAGAGAAACCGCCCTATAGGGCGGTTTCTCTTTTTGCGGGCTTAAAGAGAATTGACTGGAACACGATTGAAGAAACGATACTGAAGTGGAAGGGAGTGTTTGAGACGCATAACATCGTTGTATAAAAACAGAACCGCTCGAACAGACGCGGTGTCTGTCGAGCGGTGCGATGCAGGTCTAGTCAACGACCTTCAGTTCAGAGGGGTCGTAGCATCCCTCCGTTCCGTCTTCGTGCTGCACGTCATAGCACAGACCGTGAGAGTCGTGGTGAGTGGTGACCTTTCCGTGAACGCCCCATTTGCGTTTCGCCCATCCCTCATCTGTCCACTCCTTGCGGAGCGCCATGTTGGGCTGGGTTGTCATCACCGACGTCCCACGGGAAATCGGAGGGTAATCCTTCTTCCCGAACTTCTCGTGGACCTTCTTCAGGAACGCTTCCAATTCCCCCTTGACCGGAGCAAGCTCTTGTTCGAGTTCGGCATCAGACATCTGGCCGATTTCGGCAAGCACTTCATCCGTGTCCGGAGCAAGCGCTTCGAACAGTTCGATCACTTCCTTGGTAAAACGTACGCGTTGTGCCATGTGACCTCCTTGGTAAGCTAGAATGAATGTACGAAACGAACCAAACTGTTCGTCTTGTTTTCTTATATATCACACTATACAAATACTGTCAATAGCTGCGGGCCCAGCTGGACTCGAACCAGCAATACTTCTTTTGGAGAGAAGCGTTTTACCATTGAAACTATGGACCCGAAGTGAAGCAAAGAGAATGATCGCCTTCGATAATTCTCTTTCGCCGAACGCAGGGTTCATACGCTGCCGTATGGACCCCTCGAGACAGGGTAGCAGAAAGAGGGGTGGGGGAAAAGCCGCGCGCAGCGAAGCTGCGCGCGGTATGATATAGCTATGCGTTCTCGCACCTCTCTTCTTGCCATCATGCTCGTGGTCGGTTCATTCGTGTTGCCGCAGTTCGCGCACGCCGCCATCCCGTTCTTCGGCCCGATCATCCCGCAAGCGGGGAGTCAGGCGGTGTGTCCTGCGAGCTGGGGCATGCTCATCACGGTCGTGAACAACATCATCCAGCTCCTCCTCACTATCGCCATCGTCTTCGTCGCGCCGCTCATGGTCGCGTATGCCGGTTTCCTCTTCGTCGTGAATCCGGCAGATCCGAGCGGCATCGCTAAAGCGAAGGGCGTCCTCACCAACACGATCGTCGGTATCGTCATATCGCTCTCCGCCTGGATGGTCGTCGACGCGGTCATGGCAGTCCTCTACAACCCCGGCAATGCCGCCGGGACGTGGGCGAGCCTCATCTCCTCAGGCGGCATCGATCCCTGTCTCCCGCAAGCGGGCGCACTCCCGAGCAGCGGATTGAACCAGGCGGCGCCGAGCGTGACGACCGGAACCGCTGCGGCCGCTGCATTGTCGTCCGGCACCGGTGCCTGTAATCCGTCGCTTCTTCAGACATTCGGCAACGCAGCCGGGGTGAATCTATCCGTGGCGCAAGCGAACACGTTTGCATGCCTCGCGAAGCCGGAGAGCGCCTGCGGGACGATCATGAAGAATTATTCCTGGGACAAGAATGCGGGTGGCGGCAAAGCCTCGACTGCGTTCGGGGCTTTTCAGGTCACCCTTTCGGGGAATCACTCTTGTTTCGAGAATACGGCATGCTACACCGCGGCGGGTGTCTCGGGACCTCTGAACTGCCAGAAAGGATTCGGCCCCAACGGATTCACCGCGGGCGGGGATCCGGCTGTCCTTGCTGCTTGTACCAAGGCGGCGGCGAATCTCTCCTGCAACTTGGCGGCTGCGGTCTGTGTCCAGCAGGCACAGGGATTTTCCGCGTGGACGGGTGACCCGAGCGGTGCGACCGCGCAGAAGCAATGCATCGCCCAATATGGCGCAAGCTTATAATCAATCATGAACAACAGACTCATCATCGGCATATTCCTAACGATCGCAGCGGCTGTCCTGATCGCTGTGGCGTGGCTCTTCACCTCGGCCCCGCTGCAACGATCCGCCATCCCTTCGGCGGGTAGCTCGGTGACGCCTCCCTCAAGCGGAGCGACGACGAACGTGTCTGCGCCCGGCTCTTCTCCGGCGTCATCCGGCCAGCCCGGGACCATCGCTATCGGCGCTCTGGGCGGAGGGGTCGTAACCACGAATGACTTCATCCATAATGGCGCGACCATTCCAGACGGCGCGAATACCGACCGATATCTGTTGGCGGGGAATCTGGGCTACTGCGTATCGGATCCGCAGCAATGCCAAGCGGCTTCGTCGACCGATTTCATCGTGTATTATGACAGCGCGCAGCAGTCTTTTACCATAGCGCTCACCGAGGAGCCGCTCGGCCAAGCGCGACTCGACATGGAGCGATTCATGCTCGCCACGCTCGGGATCACGCCGCAGCAGATGTGCAGCCTCAATTATTACGTCGGTACGAGTTCCGGCGTGAACGCTCTCTATTCGACAAAAAATCTCGGATTCAGCTTCTGTCCCGGCGCGACCGTGTTGCCGCAATAGTCTCGTCGTGCAATTTGCGAAGCCACGCTTTCTGGCGGCGGGCATACTGCCAGAGTTTCGCCGATAGTGTCGGGAGGAGCGATGACTCCGTACGCTCTCCGCGGAGGTATTCGCCGACGATCTTGTATTCGAGACCGAGCTCGTCGAGGCGGGCGTCGCCGACACACTCGCGCACGCGCCGCACCTCATCGACGAGTCCGCGCGCGAGCGCGCTCTGGAGGCGTGCATCGATGCGCGCGCGCAGTTCTTCGCGCGGCGGATCGATGATAATCCATGCGGCGTCATAGGCCGGCTCAGCCTTCGGCCGCGCCGGTACGCTCCCTCTCGCTTCGATGATCTCGAGCGCGCGGATGAGCCGACGGCGATTTGCAGGGTCGAGCTCAGCCGCACGGCGCGGATCGCGCGCGGTGATGCGTGCGTAGAGCTCGCTGGTCTCGAGCCCCTCAAGCTCTTCGCGCAGTTCTGGATTCTCATCGGTCCCTTCGGGGAGGCCGTAGAGAAGCGCGTCGAAGTAGAAATGCGTCCCGCCGGCGAGTATCGGCAGTTTCCCGCGCGCGGTGATGTCGTTGATGAGGCGCGTCGCGTCGGCGACGAAATCGCCCGCAGAATAGCTCTCGCCGGGCTCGCGGATGTCGATGAGATGATGCGGCACGCCTCGCATCTCCTCGGGGGTAATCTTCTCGGTGCCGATATCGAGCCCGCGGTACACCTGCCGCGAATCGACCGAAATGACCTCGCCGCCCTGCGCGAGCGCTTCGGCTACCGCCCGCGCTGACTTGCCCGAGGCGGTCGGCCCGGCGATACAGAGGATGCCCGGTATTTGTGTGTCCATCAGTCGCGATGGTATCATGCCTTCATCATAACCAACACGACTATGAAAGAAACGAAAAGCAACTATTGCGAGCATTGCGGCGAGTTCCACGACTTCGTGCATGACCACTATTCGCTCGTGAAAGTGGGCGAGTCGATACCTGATTTCGAGTTCGAGACGTACCACAAAGGAACGGTCAAGACGATGAGCTTTTCTGCGCTTCGCGGGAAGTGGGTGATCGTCGTCTTCTATCCGGCAGACTTCACGTTCGTCTGCCCGACGGAGCTCGAGGAGCTCGCCGCGCTCTATCCGAAGTTCCAGGAGCTGAATGCCGAGGTCATCTCAATCTCCTCCGACACCGTCTTCACGCACAAGGCCTGGCACGACACGTCAGACGGCATCAAGAAGATCGAGTACCCGATGGCGGCGGATCCGTCCGGGAAGATCTCGTCCGCATTCGGCGTCCTCATCGAGGGCGGCGAAGCGGCGCTCACACCCGACGAGGGTCTCGCGCTGCGCGGCACGTTCATCATCGATCCCTCCGGCACGCTCCGGGCGATGGAGATCAATGACAACTCGATGGGCCGCAAAGCGGCCGAGACGATGCGCAAACTGCAGATGGCGCAGTATGTCGAGACGCACAAGGGCCAGGTCTGTCCCGCATCCTGGGAGCCGGGCGACGACACGCTCGAGCCGGGTCTCGATCTGGTCGGGAAGCTATAGAACCTTTCCAGAAACCTCATCTGCTTTGTTGCGGGTCCCGTTGATTTCCTCCGTCGTACCTCGGGTACGCCTACGAAAATCAACATCCCGCGCCTCGCATCTGAAGATTTCTGAACAGGTTCTAGAAAAGACAAAATGTGGACTTACGAAGTCCACATTTTGTCTTTTGTGCTGGAGGAGGGACTTGAACCCTCACGCCTTTCGGCAATTGGTTTTGAATCAATCGCGTATACCATTCCGCCACCCCAGCGAAGTGAGGAAATACGAGATATGTGTCCGCATATGATCTCGTATTCTCCGAACGAGCTGAAGTATGCCTACATACCCCAGCTCTAGCATGCACGATACCATATGATAAAATCAATTTCATGAACGACGATGCGCGCTATATCCCGACCAAGTATGACTCGGTCTTCTGGATCGATGTCGATCGCATCGTGCCGAACCCGTACCAGCCGCGCAAGGAGTTCAGCGAGGAGGGGCTCCGGTCGCTTGCGGAGAGCATCCGCCAGTACGGCGTCCTGATGCCGCTCGTGGTTTCCCGCACGGAGGTGGAGAAGCCCGACGGCGGCCTCGAGAGCATGTACGAGCTCGTGGCCGGCGAACGCCGCCTGCGCGCATCGAAGCTCGCCGGTCTCAAGCAGGTGCCGGTGGTGATCCGCGAGGGCGACAGCGACCTCACCAAGCTCGAACTCGCCATCATCGAGAACCTCCAGCGCGAGGACCTCAACGCGATCGATCGCGCGAAAGCGCTCCAGAAACTCATCGACGAGTTCGGCATCTCGCATGCCGAGACGGCCGCGAAGATCGGCAAGAGCCGCGAGTACGTCTCCAATTCGCTCCGCCTGCTCGGACTCCCCGAGCATATGCAGGATGCCATCGTGGCGAAGGAGATCAGCGAGGGCCATGCCCGCCCGCTTATGGCGCTGAACGACCGTCCCGAGGAGCGCGAGACGCTCTTCAAGGAGATCATCCTGAAGCGGCTTCCGGTCCGCGCCGCCGAGCGCATCGCGCGCTCCATCGCGCAGGAACGCGTGCGCTCCTATCACCGCAAGACGCGCGAGATCGTCGACCTCGAGAAGTCACTCACCGAGACGCTCGGCACGCGCGTCATCATCGAGACCAATGCCGAGGGCGGCCGCCTGCTTATCGAGTTCTTCTCGCCGGACGACCTCCAGCAGCTCGTGGACGTGCTCGCGACCGAGAAAGAAGCCGCGGTTCCGGCGCCGGAATCGGCGTTCCCCATCTTTCCCAACACGACCCAGGTCGGAGACGACATCATCATCCCTGCGGCGCCGGACGAGCCGGAAGAGCTCTCCGACGACGAGGACCTCTACTCGGTTACCGGCTTCTCGGTCTAGCTCCTCTCTTTCTTCGCGTGCCGGATATGCGGTCGCACCGGTTTCGTCGGTTGTTCCGTGAGACCGAGCGCGCTCCTGATGTGCCGTCGCGCGAGCGAAGTGCGCACGATATCGAGCCATTTCGCCGACGGGTGTGCGGAGTCGCGCCGTATGATCTCGACGATATCGCCGTTGCCGAGCTCGGTATCGAAGGAGACGAGCTTACCGTTCACCTTTGCGCCCTGCAGATGGTCGCCGAGGTCGCTGTGTATCGCATAGGCGAAATCGATCGGTGTCGAAGTCGCGGGCAAGTCGATCACGTCGCCTGAAGGCGTGAAGACGAAGACGCGGTGCGAGAAGAAATCCTCCTTGAGCCCCTCGACGAATTCCTCGGAGCCGGCATCCCCCGCGTGCGCGGCCGCGAGTTCGGCGAGCCAGGGCGGGACCTTCGTCGTACCCTTCACCCCGTCTTCTTTCTTCACGCGCATGAGCGAGGGGATGAGCGAGCGCCACGAGAACGAGAGGGAAGCGAAGCGGCTCTTCTGG
>DATKTL010000057.1:0-2380 GCA_035531095.1 Minisyncoccota bacterium
GTGCGGAGCTATTTCGATGACGATCTGATCGCGACACGCGGGCCGCGTATCGTGGACATGGTGACGAAGGCCGACCGGGTCGTGCATGAGACGACGCCGACCGTGCTCGAAGCGCTCGTGCGCGAGGCGGCGCTCATCAAGAAATATCTGCCGAAGGCGAACGTGGAAGGGAAGGACGACAAAAGTTTCTTGTATGTAGTCATCACGAAAGAGGAGTGGCCGCGCGTGCTCACAGTGCGCGGCAAGGATTTGCAAGGTTCAACCCTGGAGAAATCGAGCCTTCAGATAAGCCGCGTATTCGGACCATTCCCGTCGGGACCGCAATTGCGCGAGGCGCTTCGGCTTATCCGTAAGATTTTTCCTTTTTACGACACGCCGAAGCCGATAACGACAAAGAGCAAGCACATCCGCTCGAAAATCGAGTTCAATCGTCAGATCGGACACTATCCGCGGGAGCTTGATCCGAAGGCGTATAAGAAGTCGATACGCAATGTCGTGTTCTTCCTCGCCGGTCGCGCTGGCGAACTGCGCAAGCGTCTCGCTCGCGAGATGACAAGGGCGGCGAAGGAAGAACGTTTCGAGGACGCCGCGGAGGCGCGTCGCGAACTCTTCGCTCTCGACCATATCCAGGACGTCTCGCTCATAAAACAGGAAACAGAAAACAGCGAACAGAAGACAGAAGACCGGATCGAGGCCTATGACACCGCGCATCTTGCGGGCACGAATGCGATCGGCGTGATGACCGTGCTCGTCGGCGGCGTACCGAGCAAAAAAGACTATCGAAGTTTCAATATCAAGGGTTTTAAGAAGAACGATGACATCGCATCATTGAAAGAAATCCTCTCGCGCCGGCTCGGGCACCCCGAGTGGCCCTTGCCGAAGGCTTTCGTGATAGACGGCGGCACAGCGCAGAAGAAGGCGGCGGAGAGTGTGCTCGCCGAAGCGGGCATCGCCATATCGGTCATGGCGGTCGTGAAGGACGAGCGGCATCGCCCGCGCGAGATCATCGGCGCGCGGCGGGCAGGCGTCTCCGAGGCGGACGCCGTGCTCGCCAACAGTGAGGCGCACCGATTCTCTCTCGCTCGGCATAGGGCAGCCCGCTCACGGGAGTTGCGCTCGAAGTGAGTGGCGGCCGTGCCCGGCTGGCACGGCGCCTAACTCTCGCGCCGCCGCGCTCCGAGCCAACTCACTTCTCGCGCATCCTCCCGTTCGCTCTGTTATACTTTTCTACATGCAAACTATCGTCGGGGTGCTAAGGGGCGGGCCATCACGCGAGCATGACGTCTCGCTCAAGACCGGCGCCGCTATCCTCGCGAATCTCCCTGAGGAACGTTTCGTCGTCCGCGATATCTACATCGATCGCCGAGGTCAGTGGCATGACCGCGGTCGCGCGACGACGCCCGACCGCGTGCTGCGACAGATCGACGTCGCCCTCCTCGGTTTGCATGGCGAATACGGCGAGGACGGAGAAGTGCAAAAGCTCCTCGAGCGTTTCGGCGTCCCGTATGCCGGCGCCTACTCATTCGGCTCGTATCTCGCGATGCACAAGCTCATGGCGAAGGTACGCGCGCAGGAGGCGGGGCTGCTCACGCCCGCATTCCGTCATATCGAGCGAGCGGCGGACAGCGAAGCGGCCGCGCACGACATCACGCGGGAATTCAGCCAGCCGGTCGTCGTGAAGCCTATCGGCTGGGGTTCCTCGATCGGCGTCTCCATCGTTGGCGGCTATGCGCCGGTGCTTTCCGCGATCAATGAGCTTTTTGCGGAGGGCGCGGCAGGTGTCCTTGTCGAAGAATACATCCGTGGCCGGGAAGCGATGGTCGGCGTCGTCGAGGGCCTGCGCGGCGAAGCGCTCTACGCGCTCCCGGCGATCGAAATCATCCCGCCCGGGAGCGACTTCTTCTCTTACGATGCGAAATACTCGGGCGAGACGCGCGAAGCGTGCCCCGGCAATTTCTCACGGGTTGATGCCGAAGAGCTGCAGCGCATCGCGCGCGTGATGCATCGCGCGCTCGGGCTGCGCCACTACTCGCGGAGCGATTTCATCGTCGCACCGAAGGGCATCTACTACCTCGAGACCAATACGCTTCCCGGCCTCACCGAAGAGTCGCTTATGCTCAAGGCGCTCGCCTCGGTCGGCGTGCCGCTCTCGGACTTCCTCGCGCACCTGGTCAATTTAGCCCTCTCACGGTAAGATATTCGCATAGGAGAAACCCGTGCTATTCTTCTCTCGTTCGGGCCGTTAGCTCAGTTGGTAGAGCACCTCATTTGCAATGAGGGGGTCGCAGGTTCGAATCCTGTACGGTCCACCAAAGTCTTTGATAAGGTTTAGCTCAGTTGGTAAGCCGTCAGAACGGCTTCCTCCCTGCGCTTGCCTCGA